>JBKBOJ010000016.1:0-46988 GCA_046294815.1 Roseateles sp.
AGCGCCGCGAGGGCATCTTCGCCGGCGTGATGACGCTGGTGCGCAAGCTCGCGCAGAGCGCCGCCATCATGGCCAGCGGCTGGATCATCGACTGGGGCGGCTACATCAAGACCAAGCCCGGAGAGGTGGTCGTGCAGACGCCCGAGGCCATACAGACCGTCACGCTGCTGATGGTGGGCGGCCCGCTGCTGATGCTGGTGCTGGGCGCGCTGGCGTCATGGACGTTCCGCCTCAACGCCAGCACGCATGCCGTGCTGGTGCACGAGGTCGAGCGCCTGCGCCACGGTGCGACCGAGGCCGAGAGCGACGAGAACCGCCGCATCGTCGAAGACCTCACTGGCTGGCGCTACGACCAGCTGTGGGGCCGCGCCAGCGGCCATGCGGCTGACTCCACGCTGCACACACCCAACAACAGCCCCACACGCCCATGACCGACTTCAGCCGCCGCAGCTTCTTCAAGACCGCCGCCCTGCCAGTCGCCGGCTTCGGCGCGCTGGGCGCGACCAGTGCCACCGCCGCGTCCGCGTCGTCGGCCCCGGCCAACGGCACCGACACCGAGGCCTTGCGCTGGCTGGACGGCAGCGCCCCCGCGCTGCCGCTGGGCACCACGCTGGGCCTGCCCTGGCCGCGCGGCCAGCACCGCAAGGACCAGGCCTTCCACGCGCTGGATGCCAAGGGCCAGCCGCTGCCGCTGCAGACCTGGCCGCTGGCCTACTGGCCCGACGGCTCGCTGAAGTGGACCGCCCATGCGCTGCCGGCTGGCGTCGACGCCGGTGCCGCCCCCAGGATCCTGCCCGGCCAGGGCGCCACCGCGGCCGCAGCCCGGGTCAGCGTGACGGAAACGGCCGACACGGTCGAAGTGGAAACCGGCGTCATCCGCGCCACGCTGCCGCGCCGCGGCGCGCAGCTGATCCGCAGCATCACGCGCGACGGCCGCGACATCCTGCGCGCGGCCACGCTGGTTGCGCAGAGCGACGACAAGCCCGATGCACTGCAGGGCGCCGTCACGCAGACCGCCTTCGAGAGCCGCATCGCCACCCTCAGCATCGAGCAGACCGGCCCCGTGCGGGCCGTCGTCAAGCTCGACGGCCTGCACCGCAGCGCCGCAGGCCGAGAATGGCTGCCGTTCTCGGTGCGCCTGTACTTCTACGCCGGCGCCGAGTCCGTGCGCGTGATGCACACCTTCGTGTTCGACGGCGACGACCAGCGCGACTTCCTGCGCGGCATCGGCCTGCGCTTCGAGGTGCCCCTGCGCGATGCGTTGTACGACCGCCATGTGCGCTTCGCCGGCCAGGACGGCGGCCTGTGGGCCGAAGGCGTGCGCAACCTGACCGGCCTGCGCCGCGACGCCGGCGCCGCCGTGCGCGAGGCCCAGCTGGCCGGCCGCGCGACGCCGCCGCTGGAGCAATGGGGGCCGCAGGTGCGCAAGCTGCAACACCGCATTCCCGCCTGGGGCGACTACACGCTCAGCCAGCTCAGCGCCGACGGCTTCCAGATCAAGAAGCGCACGAAGGCCGGACACGGCTGGATCCCCGCCGCCTTTGGCCAGCGGGCCCCGGGTAGTGGCTACATCGGCGGCGCCAGCGGCGGCGTGGCCTTCGGCCTGCGCGACTTCTGGCAGAAGCATCCGACGCAGTTGGACATCCGCAACGCGCATACCGATGCGGCCCAGGTCACCGTCTGGATGCACTCGCCCGAGGCGCCGGCCATGGACCTGCGCTTCTATCACGACGGCCTCGGCATGCAGACCCACGAGCAGGAGCTCGAAGGGCTGGAGATCACCTACGAGGACTACGAGGCAGGCTTCGGCACGCCAGTCGGCATCGCGCGCAGCAGCGAGATCACGCTGTGGGCGCTGGCCGCGACACCCACGCGCAAGCGCCTGGTGCAGATGGCCGCGGCGGTGCAGACGCCGGCGCAGCTGGCCGCACATCCGGCGCGCTACCTGCAGGCCGGCGTGTTCGGGCGGCTGTGGAGCCTGCCCGACCGCAGCACCCCCGCACGGCGCAAGATCGAAGACCGGCTGGACTTCCTGTTCGACTTCTACAAGAACGAAGTCGAACAACGCCGCTGGTACGGCTTCTGGGACTACGGCGACGTGCGCCACACCTACGACGCCGACCGCCACGAGTGGCGCTACGACGTGGGCGGCTATGCCTGGGACAACTCGGAGCTGTCGCCCGACCTGTGGCTCTGGTACAGCTTTCTGCGCACCGGCCGCGCCGACATCTTCCGCTTCGCCGAGGCCATGGTGCGCCACACCAGTGACGTGGACATCTACCACCTGGGCCGCTTCGCCGGGCTGGGCACGCGGCACAACGTGCAGCACTGGGGCTGCAGCGCCAAGCAGGCGCGCATCTCGACAGCGGCCTACCGGCGCTTCTACTACTACTTGACCGCCGACGAGCGTGTGGGCGACGTGATGCGCGAAGTGCTGCATGTCGACGCCAAGTTGGACGAGGTGGACCCGGTGCGCAAGATCGCCGGCCGCGTCGACAAGGGCCCTTGGCCCGCGCGCATCGGCTTCGGCACCGACTGGGGCTCCATCGTCGCCAACACGCTGACCGAATGGGAGCGCACCGGCGACACGCGCTGGCGCGACAAGCTGCTGCGCGGCATGAAGGGCATCGCCGCCATGCCCAAGGGCTTCTTCACCGGCAGCGGCGGCTACGAGCCCAGCGGACCCAACGAGGGCGCGCTCCACAACGTCAGCGGCGACAAGATCAGCGCCAGCCACCTCAGCGCCGTGTTCGGCGCCGTGGAGATGATGGCCGAGCTGCTGGAGCTCATCGACGAGCCGGCCTTCAAGCAGGCCTGGCTGCAGTACTGCGAGCTCTACAACGCGCCGCGCGAGCAGCAGGTCAAGGCGCTGGGCGCGCCGCACGGCGGCGGCAACGCGCTGTTCGTGGGTCATTCGCGGCTGACGGCCTTCGCCGCGGCGCACAAGCGCGACGCGGTGCTGGCCCAGCGCGCCTGGAAGGAGTTCTGGAGCGACGACCCGCGCGGCGTGAAGACGCTCAAGACCACGCGCGTGAACGGGCCGCTGGCGCTGAACCCGGTGGACGAGGCGCCGTGGATCTCGACCAATGACACGGCGCAATGGGGCCTGGCGGCCATCCAGAACCTGGCCCTGGTGGGCGAACACCTCAAGGATTGACATGAAGCATCTGCTGCTCGTCGCCGGCTTGCTGGCGGCACCGACCTGGGCCCAGCCAACGCTGCGCTTCGCCTTCGACGGCCAGCCTGCCACCGGCGAGCTGGCCGTCACCGCCAGCACCACCTACAGCCGCGAGCGCGGCCATGGCTTCGAGGCGGACGACAAGCGCAACGCGGCCGGCCAGCCCTACTTCTTCTCGGTGGACCTGCCCGAGGGCAACTATCGCGTCACCGCGACGCTGGGTGGCCCCACCGCCAGCGACACGACCGTCAAGGCCGAGCTGCGCCGCCTGATGCTCGACGGCATCAAGCTGCCCGCCGGCCAGACCGAGACGCACAGCTTCATCGTCAACGTCCGCACGCCCGACATCGCCGCCGCACCCGGCGTGGCAGCCGGCCGCGTGCAGCTCAAGGAGCGCGAGATCGCCAAAGAGGCCTGGGCCTGGGACCGCCGGCTGACGCTGGAGATCAACGGTGCGCAGCCCGCGCTGACGCACCTGGAGATCGCGCCGGTCAAGCTGCCCACCGTCTACCTGCTGGGCGACTCCACCGTGGCCGACCAGTCCGGCGAGCCCTATGCGAGCTGGGGCCAGATGCTGACCGCGCTGTTCAAGCCCACGGTCGCCGTGGCCAACCATGCCGAGTCCGGCGAGACCTTGCGCGACTCCCTGGCGCGCCGCCGCCTCGACAAGATCCTGTCCACGCTGCAGCCCGGTGACACGGTGCTGCTGCAGTTCGGCCACAACGACCAGAAGCAGCAGAAGGACGGCAGCGGCAACGTCCAGACCTACCAGGCCGAGCTGCGCCAGCATGCCGAGGCCATCCTGGCGCGCGGGGGCGTGCCGGTGGTCGTGTCGTCGATGGAACGCCGCAACTTCGACCCGGCAGCGGGCAAGCTGCGCCCCAGCCTGGCCGAGTACGCCAACGCCGCACGCGCCGTGGCCCAGGACATGAAGCTGGCCTTCATCGACCTCAACGCGATGAGCATCCGCTTCTATGCCGCCCTGGGCCCCGAGCGTTCTCAAGCCGCGCATCCGATGAACAACGGCAAGCTGGACAACACCCACCACAACAACTACGGCGCCATGCAACTGGCCCGTTTGGTCGCGCTGGGCCTGCGCGAAGCCCAGGTGCCGGTGGCGGCACAACTGCGCGACGACCTGGGCGCCATCTCGCCAGACCAGCCGCACCCCCCCGAGCAATTCCGAGTGGCGGTCAGCCCCGGCTTCACCCAACAACGCCCCCTCGGCGACTGATGAACTCTCACCTGCTAGCGGTGGCACTGTGCTGCGCCGCCCTCTTCCACACTCCCGTCACAAGCGCCGCGCCGCCCAAGCCCGCGCTGGTCGCCGGTTTCTCCACCGCGCGCCTGCAGCGGCTGGACGCGGTCATCCAGGATGAGATCGCGCGCCAGCAGCTCGCCGGCTGCGTGATGGTCGTCATGCGCGACGGCAAGCCGGTGGTCTTCAAGGCCTACGGGCACCAGGACATCGAGGCCGGCAAGCCCATGCGCACAGACACCATCTTCCGCATCGCGTCCATGACCAAGGCGCTGACCTCGGTGGCCGTGATGATGTTGTACGAGGAGGGGCGCTTCCAGCTCAAGGATCCGGTGGCCAGATTTCTGCCGGCCTTCGCCAACCTGCAGGTGGCTTTGCCCCAGGGCGGCACCGAAAAGGCGCGCCGCCCGCTGACCATCCACGACCTGCTGACCCACACCGCCGGCATGAGCTACGGCGCCGGCCCGGCCAAGGCCGCCTACGAGGCGGCTGGCATGAAGGACTGGTACCTGGTCGGGCACGACGAGACGCTGGCCCTATGGACCGACCGCCTCGCCGCACTGCCGCTGCAAGCCCAGCCCGGCGAGCAGTTCACCTATGGCTTTGCGACCGACGTGCTGGGGCGGCTCGTCGAAGTGGTGTCGGGCCTGCCGCTGGATCAGTTCATCAAGACGCGCATCACCGATCCGCTGCGCATGCCCGACACGCACTTCTTCCTGCCGCCCGAGAAGGTCGGCCGGCTGGCCAACGTCTATGGCCTGGAAGGCGGCCGGCTCCAGCTCGTGGAGACGCCCGCCAAGAGCGACTTCGTCCACGGCCCGCGCAAGCTGTTCTCCGGCGGCGCCGGCCTGCTGTCCACGGCGGGTGACTACGCGCGCTTCCTACAGATGCTGCTGAACCAGGGTGAACTCGACGGCGTGCGGCTGCTGGCCCCCAAGACCGTGGCACTGATGACGGCCAACCACCTGGGCGACAAGTACCGCGGCGATGCGGACGGCTTTGGCCTGGGCTTCTGGGTCAACGTGAAGACCGGCGGCTTCAAGGAGCTGGGCAGCGACGGCGCCTTCGGCTGGGGCAGCGCCTACTTCCCGCAGTACACGGTGGACCCCAAGGAGCGCCTGGTGATCCTGCTGATGACGCAGCTGCGCCCGGCCGGCGGCTCCACGCTGAACTTCCGGGTGCGCAACCTGACCTACCAGGCGCTCATCAAATAGGCCCCGCGAGCCGCCAGCCATCAGCTTTGCGCACAGCGCTATCCATCGCTGGCATAGCGGCACACAGCGTCGCCGTACCTGCATCAAACGCTCATGCGGTTGACCGCACAGCACGGTCATGTCTCCCTAGAGTCCGCCGCCACGGACGGGCCATCGCCACGTCTCGTGAACAACGACACGGAACAGGAGACATCATGAACACCACAAGTTCGCCCTGGGCGCGCTGGCTGGCGGCAGGGCTGCTCGCCGCATCGGCACCGGCAGCGCTGGCCGCCTTCAGCATCACCACCGTCCATGACGGCAACAACCCGGCGCGGCCGCAGTACATCATCGACACCGATGGCGGCCTGGTGTTCAAGGTGCGCGGCTACGACAGCAGCAGCACCACTGCCATCGGCGACCTCTCCAGCATGGTCTACAAGGGCGTGGAGTACGCCGACCCGGCGCGCGGCACGCAGCTCAACTCCGGCGCCGACTGGCTCTACAACGGCGTCAGCGCCGTGGGCCTGAAGGTCGAAGCCGTCAGCGCCAGCGGCGCGGTCACACCGGCCTCCACCGTCAACGGCGGCGTCGTCAACGCCAGCGACTACATCCGCGTCACGCTGACCGTCAACAGCCTCAAGGGCGGGGTGCTGACGCACTACTACTTCGTCAAGCGCGGCGAGTCCAATATCCACATGGGCACGCATTTCACCGAGCAGCCCGACGTGCATGGCCTGGTGCGCTTCATCGCGCGCATTCCCATCAGCAAGCTGCCCAACGGCGGCCCGCCCCAGGCCGCCGGCGGCCTGATCGCCTACGGCGGGCAGAGCTACTGGGCGGAAGATTTGCGCGGCACCAGCGGCGCCATCGAGGCCAGCGACGTGTTCGGCTTTGCGAGCACCGACCCGCGCTATGGCCAGAGCCGCTCCAAGCACTACTCCAATCGCCGGCTCAAGGACTGGGAGTTCATCGGCGGCACCGGCCCCGGCGTGGGCATCTGGTTCTGGCGCGACAACCACGAGGGCGGCTCGGGCGGCCCCTTCTACCGCAGCCTGCTGCAGCAGATCACCAGCACGCACAACGAGCTGACCTACATGGTCAATTACGGCGAGGCGCAGACGGAGCCCTTCCGGCTCAACGTGCTGAACACCTACACGATGATCTTCAACGACGGCACGGCGCCGACGGCGAGGCCCGACACCAGCTGGTACGGCCAGCTGGGCCTGGTGGGCTATGTGCCACCGGCCGGACGCGGCGCGGTCAGCGTGGCCGGCCTGACCGGCCGCGTCGCCGGCGTGTCCTACACGGTGGGCTTCGCCAACGCCCAGGCCCAGTACTGGGTGGACGCGGACCCCGTGGACGGCCACTTCACCGCCACCGGCATGCTGCCGGGCACCTACACGATGACGGTCTACAAGGGCGAGCTGGCCGTGCAGACCCTGCCCGTCACCGTGACCGCCAACGCCACCTACGCGCTGAACCCCGTGGCCATCACGGCAGACCCCGAGGCCACGCCGGCGCTGTGGCGCATCGGCCGCTGGGACGGCACACCGCAGGAGTTCATCAACGGCGACAAGCTGACCTTCATGCACCCCAGCGACGTGCGCATGGCCGCGTGGAACGTCGGGCCCTACGTCGTGGGCCAGTCCACGCCCGCGCTGCACTGGCCTGCCTGCCAGTGGAAGGACGTGAACAACGGTCTGCAGGTGCGCTTCACGCTCAAGCGCGGCCAGAACACCGCGCCGCTGCGGCTGCGTGTGGGCATCACGGCCGACTACAACAGCGCCCGCCCGCAGGTCACCGTCAACAGCTGGAGCTCGGCCATCCCGCCGGCGCCGCCCAAGGTGTCGCGCAACATGACCGTGGGCACCTACCGCGGCTTCAACCGCACCTACAGCTTCGACATCCCCGCCAGCCAGCTGGTCGTGGGCACCAACGTGCTGACCATCTACACCGTCAGCGGCACGGCGGGCGCGCGCTTCCTGAGCCCGTCGCTGTCCTTCGACGCCATCGACCTCGTCGCCGCGAACTGAGGCCCCTCGTCCAGCCCGCCCCACAAGCACCTTCCATCCAGACGCCATGCAAACCAAGCTCATCCCGCTGCTCGCCGCGCTGCTCGCGGCACCGGCCCTGGCGGCCGTCGTGCAGACCACCGGCAGCGGCAGCGCCACGCCCGCGGCGCCCCATTTGACCTTTGCCGCCGACTTCGAGGCCAACACCCACCTGGACAGTCCCTGGAGCGAAGGCGGCCTGCGCTTCAGCCACACGGGCCTGGCCAATGACAACGGCGGCTGCGGCTATGCCGGCGAGTTCTGCGTCGACCTGCCCGCTGGCCAGGTCTACAGCGAGTCCTTCAGCGGCAACTACTTCGCGGCCGCGGGCAGCAACGCCTACTTGTCCATCCGCACCGAGGGCCCGCGGCTGCACGGCATCGAGTTCGCCGTGGACTCGGGCTTCCTTGACATCCACCTGCTGTGGCAGACCTGGCTGGACGGCGTGCTGACCGGCAGCGGCAAGCTGTCGCTGGGCAGCGCCGGCATCGGCGGCGTGCTGGGGTTCAGCGATGCGGCCGGCTTCACGGAGGTGCGGGTCTTCGCCTTCGACAGCGCCACCGACAACAGCGGCTACAGCGCGCCGGCCATCGACAGCGTGCGGGCCTTCACCATCCCCGAGCCGGGATCCCTGGCGCTGGCTGCGCTGGCTGGCCTGGGGCTGCTGGGCGCGCGGCGACGCCGCGGCTGAGCCGTGTCGTCAGCGTGCGCCGACGCGCGCACGCCAGCTGTCTCGATAAGCCCGCCAGCCTGCAGGATTCCACGCCGGCACGGGCGCCGGCGCCATCTCGGGCTGGCTGCCCCAGGCCTGCAGCAGCCAGGCACCGCAGGTCGTGCCGCTGCCATCGTCGGACACCGCCACGTCGCGGCGCTCGGCCAGCCCGGCCAGCAAGGGGCCGAACGCGGCGTTGGCCGTGAAGGCGCCCTCCACCACCACGCGGCCGCTGGCGCCCAGCGCGTCCAGGCAGTGGTCGCTCATCAGCGCCACGTACAGCGTGGCCAGCGCAGTCCGCTCAGCGGGCGTGCTGGGCATGGGCCCGACGAAGCGGCCAGGCTGGCCCGCAAACGGCCCGCCGGTCTGGGCAAAGCAGGGCAAGGCCATCGTGCCCTGCGCAATCAGGCGCTCGATGTCCGCCCGCTCGAACGGCGCCGGCTGCGTGCCGGCGATGGCGGCGAACTCGCGCCCGCCCATGAAGCGCATGCAGGGCACGGCAGCGCCGAACACGTCGCAGTTGACCAGCATGTCCTGCGCCTCCACCAGCGGCCGGGTCGCCGAGCCCAGCGCCGCGGCGATGACCCAGGTGCCGGTGGACAACACCGTGCAGGGCCCGCCCGACGGCAGCGTCAGCAGATGGCGCAGCAGCGAGGCGTTGCTGTCGTGGATGCCGCAGACGATCTCGCACGTGGGGCTCACGCCCGTGCGTGCTGCCAACTCGGGGCGGATACGGCCCAGCCGCGCCCAGGCGTCACGCCGCGGCGGGAACAGGGCGGCCCAGCCACGCGTCTCGACCAGCGACGACCAGCGCCCCTCGGCCGGCCGCCACAGGTCGGTGTGGCAGCCCAGCGAGGTCACCTCGCTGGCCGCCACGCCGCACAGCCGCCAGGCCCAGTACTGCGGATACATCAGCACATGGCGGCCACGCGCGAATTCCGCCGGGAAGCTCGCCTGCAGCCAGTCCAGCTGCCGGCCCAGATTCAGACCCGCGGGCAGCCGGGGCGAACCGCTTTCTTCGAAAGTGGGGCGCACGGCGGTGTAGCGCCGGGCGTCGCCTTCATCGCCAAACTCATGCTCGTAGTCCAGCACCGGCAGCACCAGGCCGACCTCGTCGACCAGCGCGGCCGTAGCGCCGTGCGTGACCGGCACGAGGGCGTGGAGATCCGCCTGCGCCGCCAGTTCGGCCAGCTGGGCCAGCAACCAGCTCCACAGCCGCTCGGTGTCGGCGTGCGGATACGGCCCCGTGCGACGCACGGTGTTGGGCATGCGCCGCTCGGCCAGCGAGCGGCCCGCTGCGTCGATGAGGGTCAGCTTGGCGTTGGTCTTGCCGATGTCGAGGACGGCGGTGGCAGCCGGGCGGGCACTCACGAGTGCAGCCCCGCATGCAGGCGCGGGCCGCCGCGCTCGCCGATGCCCGCGCACTCATGCCCCAGCGCCGCGGCATGCACGTCCTGCGGGTCCACGGCCTCCGGCTCCACGGTGATGACGCGCACACCGTAGTGCTCCAGCAGCTGCACGGCGCCGTCGGACGCGCCGGTGTCGGTGATCACGGTGGACACCCGGTTCAGCCCGCACAGCACCAGGCCGGCGCGGCGCTGGAACTTGCTGCTGTCCACCAGCACGATCAACTCCTCGGCTTGGCCGATCAGGCGCTTCTCGGCCTGGATCAGCAGCGGGTCGGCCTCCATCAGCCCTAGGATGGACAGGCCGTAGACGCCCATGAACATCTTGGCCGCGTAATGGTGCTGCGCCACGTCGTTCTCGAACGGGCTGAGAATGACGTTCTGCTCCCGATACACCTTGCCGCCGGGCAGGATGATCTCGTTGTCGCTGGTCAGCAGCAGGCGCTGCGCCATCAGGAACGAATTCGTCAGAATCTTCAGCTGTTTCTCGACGAGAAACTCCGCCATCATGAACGTGGTGGTGCCGCCATTGATGATGATGGTTTCTCCGTTATTGCACATCGAGGTGGCATAACGGGCGATGGCACGTTTGGCGGCAGCGTGCTGCTGAATATTGTTCTGGAAGGTTTCGCTCGACAGCGTGTAGGCCTTCTTCTTTTGCTCCAACCTTTGAGCGCCACCCCGAACGCGCGTCAGCTGGTTTTTTGCGGCCAGCCATGAAATATCCCGGCGCACCGTTGCGGCAGACGCCGACAACCATTCCATCAATTGCTGCACGCTGGCGTGTTCACGCTCGTCCAGCAGTTTCAGCAGACGTTTGTGACGCTTGTGATTGATCATGGAAGCCACCTTTTATCGGGCGCCTGTCCAGCAGCGGCGGCGACCGTTGTCTCTCTGATGTCGCCCGACCTCTTGGGGTGGGCATCGCTTTGCAGGATCGGGCCCTCTTGGGCCACCGCCCGGGACACGCCCGCCGCCGGCGCGCCGGACGCCTTCGCCATGTTGCACTGCAATCAAGATCGCTCAGATTGCAGGTGAAACACGGTTCCGAAAACAGGTTACGCCAGGCCAATGGCATCGTCAATCATGAAACGCTCACGTCCGTGAGCGTTTCATGCGCGTTTGCTTATGCGCCGCCGCATTCGCTCATTCTTTTGATTTTGCTCGCAGGGGCCGCGCAGGACCTCGGCTTTGCCTCCACACTGCGCCTCGCTCCACCCGTGCCGCGCGGGTGACCGCCGGCACGGCGCCGGCCGAGAACTCAGTTGCACCGATACCGCTCACAGGCAAGTTCATGTCCGCAAATTCTCAAACCCCTGCACAACCCCCCATCGCTTCCAAGTGGGATGACGCCGTCGCGGCAAAACTGAGCGAGCCGGAACTGCTGGTGTACCGCTCCAATCTGCTGGGCTCCGATTTGCGAGTGACCAATTTCGGCGGCGGCAATACCTCGGCCAAGGTCAGGATGCGCGACCACCTGACGGGCGAGGACGTCGAGGTGCTGTGGGTCAAGGGCTCGGGCGGCGACCTGGGCTCCATCAAGCTGGATGGTTTCGCCACGCTGTACATGGACAAGCTGCAGGCGCTCAAGAAGCGCTATCGCGGCCTGGAACATGAAGACGAGATGGTGGATTACCTGCCGCACTGCACGTTCAACCTGAACCCGCGTGCCGCGAGTATCGATACCCCCCTGCATGCCTATATCCCGAAGGCGCATGTGGACCACATGCACCCGGACGCCATCATCGCCATCGCGGCCTGCGCCGACAGCAAGCGCCTGACCGAGGTGATCTTCGGCGGCCAGCTGGGCTGGCTGCCCTGGCAGCGCCCCGGCTACGACCTGGGCCTGAAGCTCGAGGCCCTGGCCACCTCGCAGCCTCAGCTCAAGGGCATCATCCTGGAAGGCCACGGCCTGTTCACCTGGGGCGACACGGCCAAGAGCTGCTACGAGATCACGCTGGACATGATCCGCCTGGCCGAGCAGTGGCTGGCCGAGAACATCAAGCAGCCAGTGTTCGGCGGCGTCAAGACCATCACACTGCCGGCCCAAGAGCGCGCGGCGCTGGCCGCCAAGCTGATGCCCGCGCTGCGTGGCCGCATCAGCGCCGGCGAGCGCAAGCTCGGCGACTTCAACGACAGCGCCGCGGTGCTGGAGTTCGTCGCCAGCAAGGATTTGGTCAAGCTCGCCGCACTGGGCACCTCCTGCCCCGACCACTTCCTGCGCACCAAGATCCGTCCACTGGTGCTGGACTTCGACCCGGCCAAGCCCGATGTCGACGCGCTGCTGGCCGGGCTGGACAAGGCCCTCGAAGCCTACCGCGCCGACTACACGGCCTACTACGAGCGCTGCAAGCGCCCCAACAGCCCGGCCATGCGTGATGCCAACCCCGTCATCTACCTGATCCCCGGCGTCGGCATGCTGTCCTTTGCCAAGGACAAGGCCACCGCCCGCATCGCCGGCGAGTTCTACATCAACGCCATCAATGTGATGCGCGGCGCCAACGGCGTCGACAAGTACGTCGGCCTGCCCGAGCAGGAAGCCTTCGACATCGAATACTGGCTGCTCGAAGAAGCCAAGCTGCAGCGCATGCCCAAGCCCAAGAGCCTGGCCGGCCGCGTGGCGCTGGTCACCGGCGGCGCCGGTGGCATCGGCCAGGCCGTCGCCCGCCAGCTGCTGCAGGAAGGCGCCTGCGTGATGCTGACCGACATCGACGCCGCCGCGCTGGACAAGGCCCATGCCGACCTCGTGAAGGTGGCGGGCAAGGACAACGTCGCCACCGTACAGGGCAACATCACCTCCGAGGCGGACGTGGAAGCCGTGCTGGCGGCCACCGCGCTGCGCTTCGGCGGCCTGGACATCCTGGTCTCCAACGCCGGCATCGCCTCGGCCGCGCCGCTGGAGGACACGACGCTGGAGATCTGGCAGCGCAACCAGGACATCCTCGTCACCGGCTACTTCCTGGTCAGCCGCGCGGCCTTCCGCCTGATGAAGCAGCAGCGGATCGGCGGGTCCATGGTGTTCGTCGCCAGCAAGAACGGCCTGGTCGCCTCTGCCGGCGCGTCGGCCTACTGCACGGCCAAGGCCGCCGAGCTCCACCTGGCGCGCTGCATCGCGCTGGAAGGCGCGGCCATCGGCGTGCGCGTCAACGTCGTCAACCCCGACGCCGTCATCCGCGGCTCGCGCATCTGGGACGGCAAGTGGAAGGAAGAGCGCGCCGCGTCCAACAAGATCGAAGCCGACAACATCGAAGAGTTCTACCGCCAGCGCAGCCTGCTCAAGTTGAGCGTCTTGCCGGAGGACATCGCCGAAGCGGTCTACTTCCTGGCCAGCGACAAGTCCGCCAAGAGCACGGGCAACGTGCTCAACGTCGACGCCGGCAACGCTGCCGCCTTCACGCGTTGAAGCAGGAGACATCCATGACCAAGCACATCATCGACGCGGCCCTGGTCGAGCAGCACAACGCCAAGCTGCGTGCCGAGCTGCAGGCCGACTACGACGCGCTGGGCGGCATGCTGTCGCGCCGCGGCGTGGATATCGAGACCCTCACCGCCCTGGCCCAGACCTTCCGCGTCGCCGTGCCCAGCTGGGGCGTGGGCACGGGTGGCACGCGCTTCGCGCGCTTCCCCGGCCGGGGCGAGCCGCGTGACGTCACTGAAAAGCTGGAAGACTGCGCCGTCATCCATCAGCTGACCCGCGCCACGCCCACCGTGTCGCTGCACTTCCCGTGGGACAAGCCCGCCGACCCCAAGGCCTTGCGCCAGCAGGCCGATGAACTGGGCCTGGGCTTCGACGCCGTCAACAGCAATACCTTCCAGGACCAGCCCGGCCAGGCCCACACCTACAAGTTCGGCAGCCTGACCGCCACGAGCGCCGCCGCCCGCGAGCAGGCCGTGGCGCACAACATCGACTGCATCGAGCTGGGCAAGACGCTGGGCTCCAAGGGCCTGACGGTGTGGGTGGGCGACGGTGCCAACTTCCCCGGCCAGAGCAATCTGCGTGGCGCGCTGGAGCGCTACATCGACAGCGCGAGGGGCATCTACGCCGCGCTGCCGGAAGACTGGCTGATGTACATCGAACACAAGCTGTTCGAGCCGGCGTTCTACTGCAGCGTCATCGCCGACTGGGGCACCAGCTTCGCCGTCGCGCAAGCGCTGGGCCCCAAAGCCAAGTGCTTGGTGGACCTGGGCCACCACGCGCCCAACACCAACATCGAGATGATCGTCGCGCGCCTGGCGCAGTTCGGCAAGCTGGGCGGCTTCCACTTCAACGACAGCAAGTACGGCGACGACGACCTGGACTCGGGGAGCATCGATCCCTTCCAGCTCTTCCTCGTCTTCAACGAGCTGGCCGATGCGCGGGCCCGCGACGGCGCGGCCTTCCAGCCCGCCTACATGCTGGACCAATCGCACAACGTGACCGACCCCATCGAGAGCCTGATGAGCAGCGCCGTCGAGGTGCAGCGCGCCTTCGTGCAGGCGGCGCTGGTGGACCGCGCCGCGCTGGCCGGCTTCCAGGAAAGCAACGACGTGCTGCAGGCCGCGCAGACCTTGAAGCGCGCCTTCCGCACCGACGTGAGCCCCATCCTCGCGATGGCCCGACTGCGTTCGGGCGGCGCAATCGACCCGGTGGCAGCCTACCGCGCAGCCGGCTATCGCGAGCAGGTCGCGGTGAAGCGACCGCCCAAGGCCGGCGCCAGCGGCTCCGGCATCGTCTGAAGGAATGGTGCCCCTCGTCCAAGGGGTACCTTGGCCGGTCCCCCGAGGGGACGGCGATGCTTGCCGGATCAACTGGCAAGCACATCGCCAGAGCGGGCCGGCTTGGGAGCGGCCCGGCGCTCGGCCCGCCACCATTCACTGCTGCCATGCGCATTGAGCTTGACGCAACGGCCTACGGTGCGCTCGGCGACGGGTGCACCCTCAACACCCGCGCGCTGCAGGCCGCCATCGACGCGGCGGCCGTGCAGGGTGCCGAGTTGCGCCTGGGCCCCGGCGTCTACCTCACGGGTGCCCTGTTCCTGAAGACGGGCATGCGGCTGAGGCTGGAGCGCGGCGCCACGCTGCTGGGTTCGCGCGATCTGGCCGACTACCCGCTGCTGCCCACCCGCGTGGCCGGCATTGAGATGCGCTGGCCGGCGGCGCTCGTCAACATCTGCGGCGAGCAGGACGTGAGCCTGGTCGGCGACGGCTGCATCGACGGCGACGGCCAGGTGTTCTGGGACCGCTACTGGGCCCTGCGCGCCACCTACGAGCCGCGCGGCCTGCGCTGGGCCTCGGACTATGACTGCCAGCGGCCGCGCCTCATCCAGGTCTTTGAGGCGGCGCGCGTGCACATCGGCGACGGCCTGCTGCTGCGCCGCTCGGGCTTCTGGACGCTGCACCTGTGCTACTCGGAGGACGTGACGGTCGAGCGCCTCACCATCCGCAACAACGACGAGGCCCGCGGCCCGTCCACCGACGGCATCGACATCGACTCTTCGCGCCGCGTGATCGTCCGCCATGCCGACATCGCCGTCAACGACGACGCGCTGTGCCTGAAAGCCGGCCGCGATGCCGACGGGCTGCGCGTTGCGCGCGTCTGCGAGGACATCTGCATCAGCGACTGCATCGTGCGCGACGCTGCGGCCGGCCTGACCTTCGGCAGCGAGACCTCCGGCGGCATCCGCCGCGTGAGCGCCGAGCGCATCAGCGTCCATGCGCCGGTGCCGGTGGGCCTGCTGTTCAAGAGCGCGCCCAGCCGCGGCGGCTTCGTCGAAGACCTGTCCATCAGCGACCTGCAGCTGCTGGGCGTGCCGGTCGCGCTGCGCGCGACGATGAATTGGAACCCCGCCTACAGCCAGGCCCGCATCCCCGCGGCCGAGCGCGCGGCGGCTGCGCCGCACTGGGCGACGCTGGCCCAGCCCGTCGCGCCCGAGCGGGGGCGCACGCGGGTCGAGGGCGTGCGCATCCAGCGGCTGACGGCACGCGGTGCGCGCGTCGCCTTCGAGGTGGATGCCACGACCGAAGTACCGCTGCGCCGCTTCGACTTCCACGCCATCGACATCCAGGCCCGACGCGGCGGCCATGTGCAGGACGCGCTGGGCTGGCACTTCGACGACGCCTGCCGGCTGCAGTTGGGCACCCCCATCAAGGTGGGCAGCGGCTGCCGGATCGACGGCCTGCCCAGCCAGCATTGCCAGGAGGATCCGACGCTGCAGCGCCGCGACGTGTCGGCCCTGCCCATGGCCGAGCAGGACATTCTTTAGGAGACCCGCCAATGAGCGACGAGATTCGCGCCTTCAAGATGCAGTTGAAGCCTGGTGTCGTGGCCGAGTACCGACGCCGCCATGACGAGCTGTGGCCAGAGCTGGCCGAGGCGCTGCGCAGTGCCGGCATCCATGACTACTTCATCTTCCTCGACGAGAGCACGCTGAGCCTGTTTGCCGTGCTCAAGCTCAAGCCCGGCTACCCGATCGACGAGCTGCCACAGCAGCCCGTGATGCGCCGCTGGTGGGACTACATGGCCCCGCTGATGGAAGTGGAACCCGACAACAAGCCGCGCCAATGGCCCCTGCCGTGCGTCTTCCACTTTGCGGGCTGATCCTCGGCCTGCCTTTGCTCGCCGCTGCCGCTGACTGGTGCCAGCCACCTAGGCAGCTCACGCAGGCCGACACGGACGACTTCCGCGCCGGGCTCGCGCGCTGGCGGCTGGAGGCCGAAGACGCACGTGCCGTCGTCACTGCCACGGACGGCGTGCTGGATATCGCCACGCCTGCCGGCCTGAGCCTGTGGTGGCGCAAGCCCTTGGACGGCGATTACGCCATTCGCTTCACCGCCACGGCGCTGCCCGCACCGGCCAGCGCCGGCGCGCACGCCGGCCGCATCTCCGACCTGAACATGTTCTGGAATGCGCTGGAGGCTGACGGCAGCGAGCCCTATCCCCGCAGCGGCAAGTTCGCGGCCTACGACACGCTGCCGACCTACTACGTCGGCTTCGGCGCCAACGCCAACATGACGACGCGGCTGCGCCACTACACGGGCAGCGAGAAACGCCTGCTGGCGGGTTTTGCGGACGGCGCCCTCGCCAAGCCGCATGAGCGGCCGATGACGCCGCAGACCCGTCTGCACCGGGGCAAACCGATCACGGTCGAGATTGTTTCGCGCCACCCGACGGCCGCGGACCCGGTCCACCTGCGCTGGCGCGCCGACAGCAACGAACTCTTTACACGCGCCGACGCCAATGCGCGGCTGCACGGCTACTTCGCGCTGCGGACCACCGCCAGCCGCTTGCAGATCAGAGATTTCCAGATCCTCCAATGCCGATGAAGCAGCGGCATGACACCCATCAAGACCCGCGTGACCGCCGCAGACGAACCATGCCCGCGCCTCGTCGCCGCCGGCTGCAGCAGCAGGCTGCGAAATTGCGGCTCTGGTACCGCCGCTGCGCCAACCCAGGGGTGCAGGCGCGGCCGATCGGCAACGCAGTGGCGGCAGATCAACGACAACCGCCTTTTCTTCTGCGGCTCGTCCGACACGACGAACCCGCGCGCTGGCAGCCCTGCCCAAGGTGCGCGGGCTGGTGCTCGCCGGCCAGCATGTCGCCGCAGAGTTCCGGCTCGCCACGCTGATGCAGGCCCCGAAGAGCGGCTTCATGGTCACCAACCCCGGCATCCCGCCCGAGAACAGCCGCCCGCAATGTGCTGGATGGCCGCGACGGCCAACTGCAACGAGCTGAACCCATGACCGATCGACTGCACCGACGTCACCTGCTGGCCGCCGCACTGCTCGCCCCCGCGCTGCCGGCCCGCGCACAAGCCCCCGCTCCAGCGGCGGCAGCGCCGCTGTCCTGGCCCAACCCGTTGATCCCGCAGCGCGCCGACCCGCAGATCCTGCGCCACGGCGGTTGGTACTACCTGATGGCCACCGTGCCCGAGTACGACCGGCTGGAGCTGCGCCGCGCCAGGTCCATCGCCGCGCTGGCGACGGCCGACGTGAAGGTCGTCTGGCGCAAGCACGACAGCGGCCCGATGAGCCGCCACATCTGGGCGCCGGAGCTGGCCTGGCTGGACGGCCGCTGGTACATCCACTTCAGTGCCGGCGAGGCGCAGCAGCCGTGGAAGATCCGGCTGTGGGCGCTGGAGAACGCGTCTGCCGACCCCATGCAGGGCGAGTGGGTGGAGCGCGGCCAGATCAAGACCGCATGGGACACGTTCACGCTGGACGCCACCGTCTTCGAGCATCGCGGCCAGCGCTACATGGCCTGGGCCCAGACCGACCCGGCCAAGAAGAACCACAGCACCGACATCTACCTGTCGCTGATGAAGAGCCCCACCGAGCTGGAAGGCCCACAGCTGCGGCTGACCCAGCCGGAGTACGCTTGGGAAAAGGTGCGCCACCAGGTCAACGAGGCGCCGGCGGTGCTGATCCACGGCGGCCGTGTCTTCATGACCTACTCGGCCGCTGGCACCGGCGTCGAGTACTGCCTGGGCCTGCTGTGGGCCGACGCGAACGCCGACCTGATGGACGCCAGGAGCTGGCACAAGTCGCCCGGCCCGGTGTTCAGCAGCAGCGTCGAGAACAGCCAGTACGGCCCGGGCCACAACAGCTTCGTCGTCGAGCCCGACGGCACGGTGCTGAACGTCTTCCACGCACGCAACTACCGCGACATCGTCGGGGACCCGCTGAAGGACACCGGCCGCGCAACGCGTGTGCAGCCGCTCGCCTTCACCGCCGACGGCATGCCCGACTTCGGGATGCCGCTGAAGGAGACGCGATGAACTGCGCCGTCATCCCGCTGTCCGACGGCGCCGCCAACGTCTTCGACGGCGTTGCCCCAGACCGCATCTGCCGCCGGCCCAGCCGGGCCGAGCTGCATGCCCTGCCCTCGCCCACGCCGGCCCGCGGCCGCGCCCTGGTCTACGCCGGCGGCGGCTACTTGCAGCTGATGTACGACAAGGAGGGCATCGAGATCGCCCGGTGGCTCAACACGCTGGGGCTGGACGCCTACGTGCTGGTGCACCGCCTGCCGGGCCAGGACGGCCATCCCTTCGACATCGCGCTGCGGGACGGGCTGCGCGCACTGGACCTACTGGCCACGCTGCCGCCGCTGCCGCTGCTGCACGTGGGCCTGTCCTCGGGCGGCCATCTGGCCGGCGTGATGGCCTGCCAGCGCGAATGTGCAGGCGCCGTCATCGCCTATGCGCCGCTGAACGCCAACCACCGCGACCACAAGTTCCCGCCGGGCAAGCCGGACTTCGCGCCGCCCGAGAAGCAGGCCTTCTACGATGCCTGGCCCATCGGCATCGAGGAACAGCCGCACGGCCTGCCGACCTGCCCGGTGTTCCTGGCCTATGCGCTGCACGACGCCGTCGTGCCGGTCCAGCATGCGCTCAACCTCATCGTCGCGGCGCAGCAGCACGGGCTCGACGTGGAGGCCCATGTGTTCCCGCAGGCCGAGCACGGCTTTGCATTGCGCGGGCTGGCCGGCACGCAGGCGCAGTGGCCGGGGCTGGCGGCACGCTGGCTGGCCGACAAGCTGGGCTGAAGCTGGTGGAGCGGAGCTACCAGGCCAGTCTGTTTGCGGGCTGGATGTGCCGCTTCTGACGCCGGCTCAGCGGCAGGTGCCGGGCAACAGCTCGGCGCCGTCGAACATCAGGTCGCGCTGCTGCGCGCGCAGTTGCAGCGTCACTGCGCCGGCGCGTGCGGGCAGCGTGACCGCGGCCGTCAGCCTGTTGGCCAGCACGCCCTGCGCCCAGGCGGCGTCCTGCGCGCCGCGTGGCCAGCGCAGCGGCAGCGTCTGACCGTCCAGCAACACATCGGCGGCCCAGGCCTCACCCGGTGTGGCGGTGTAGCGGGGCAGCACATGCACGCGCAGGCAGCCGGGATCGGCAGCGGCGGCGGGGACGGCGATGTCCAGCACCGCGCCAGGCTCACGCGCGACCAGCACGCCATCGCCACGCCCCAAGCCGGGCACGCGGCGCCACGCGCCGCTGGCGCTGACGCGCAGCGCCGGGCCGCCGGGCTCGACCTCTGGCAGCGGCGGGAGATCGGCCGTTGCGCGGGCCAGATCGTGCAGCGCGTCGGGCGCGCTGCCGCCCAGGCCAGGGGCAGGCAGCAGCGGCGCTTGTTGGCGGTAGCTGGTCCACAGACCATCTGCCGGCTCCTCGGCCAGGATGCCAGGCCAGCGGCCGGCGTTGTAGCGGGCGGTCAGCGCCTTCAGGCGCCGGTCGGCGCGCACGGCACGGGCCGCCAGCGCACGGGCGCCGGCCGGGTCGGGCTCGAGTGTGGCGGCATAGCGCTCCAGCGCAAAGAAGCGCTCATTGGCCAGCGCCGACGCGCGCAACGGATATTCGACGAGCTGGAAGAAGGCATCGCGCTGCGCCGCCGCGACGCGCGGACGCACGGCGTCCAGCCGGGCCAGCAACTGCGCGAAGCGGGCCAGGCGCGCGTCCACCACCGCTGCCGGCCAGCCGCTGCGCTTCACGCGCTCGCCGGGCAGGTGGAACTGCAGGTGCTCGGGCCGGCGCTCGAAGTTGACGCGGTAGTAGCCGTCCCAGATGTCGGCGATGTCAGCGATGCCGAACAGCCGCTGCGCCAGGTCACGCAGGTAGGCCGGCTGCCCCAAGGCGCGCACCGCTGCCGGGTTCCAGGCCAGATCGAACCAGTGGCTGAGGTTGACCTCGTGGGGCTTGATGTCGCCCGCATTGACCACCCACAGCCGCCGCGCACCGGCGTCGAAGGCGCGGCCCATCTCCTCGGCCACCAGCGCGGGCGGCGTCGTGTCCAGCCACAGGTAGGACAGCGGCGCGCCGAGGTAGCTGAGGTGGTAGTAAACGCCCGAGCCGCCCGAACGCTGGGCCTGAGCGGCAGCGGGCAACTGGCGCAGGTAGCCGAAGTTGTCGTCTGGCCAGACCAGGGTCACGTCGTCGGGCAGCGCCAACCCCGGCAGCAGCGGCAGCACCTCCTTGTAGGGCACGAAAACCTGCGGCACCTGGGTCGGATCGCCCACGTGCTGGCGCAGCAGTTCGCGCTGGTCGGCCAGCACGCGATTGAGCAGCGCCTGCTTCTCGGCCAGCGTGCCGCCGCCCTGCATGCCGCTGTCGTGGATGCCGCGCATGCCCAGCGTGTAGAGGTTGTCATACCGGCCATTGGCCTTCAGCCGCTGGGCCCAGTAGTCGCGCACCTGGGCACCGTGGGTCGCGTAGTTGTATTGGTCGTGCGGCGCGGTCCACTCCGACACGTTGTTGCGCAGCAGCGGCTCGGCATGCGATGACCCCATGAAGATGCCGTAGCGCTGCGCCAGCTCGGCATTGCGCGGGTTGGCGTTGAAAGCCCCCGACACCTGGTGCATGGCCGGCCACAGCGTGTTGGCCTTCAAGCGCAGCAGCAGCCGGAAAACCTGCTCGTAGGTGCGCGGGCCGATGTTGCGGGCCTCGGGCTCGAAGGTGTGGGAGGCCCAGGGATGCAGGCCCCAGTCCTCGTCGTTGATGAACAGGCCGCGGTACTTCACCGCCGGCCCGTCGTGCAGCGCTTCGTTCAAGCTGACATGCAGCGGCCCGCGCTTGAGCGGCGCCAGGTCGGCCCACCAGAGCCAGGGCGACACGCCCAGCGCCTGGCTCAAGGTGTAGACGCCATAGGCCGTGCCGCGCCGGTCGGCGCCGGCGATGACCAAGGCCTGGCTCACGCCCGGCGCGGGCTTGCGCAGCAGCTCGATGTGGAAGCACTCCCAGCAGTTCCTGAGCCTGGAGAGATCCAGGCCGGCCGCATCGATCTGCGGATGGCGACCCACGGTGCCGACCCAGACCTGCACCGGCCCCTTGGCGCTGGTGCGCAGCCCCAGGCGCTTGAAGTCGTCGGCCAGGTCTTGCGCGACGAAGGCCTCCAGCGGATCGGCGTTCGGGCTGGCGACGATGACGGCGCCGTCGAGCGGCAGGCTGTCTGGCGTGGCCCGCGTGGACACGTCCAGGCCTGCGCGGGCGGAGGCGGCCAGCGCCAGCAGCGCGAACGAGCCGATCAACTTCATGGCGCGACTTTGACGGGCAGGTAGCGCGGCCCCCTCATCGCCGCACCCAGATGGAAGCTGGTGTGCGGCGGCTGGTTGTAGCCCGCGTTCTGCGCCGCAACCTGCACGCGGTACTGCGGGTCGTGCATCAGCGTCACCAGCCGGTGCTCGGTCGGGATGGAGGTGGAGAAGATCAGCAGCGCGGTGCTGTCTTCGTTGCGCCAGACCGCTTCCTCGCGCCAGTCGCCGAACAGGTCGGCCGACAGCACCGGGTTGCCCTTGGTGCCGTTGTTGGACGCGGCGCCGAAGGACTTGCCGTTCAACAGCGGCTCGAACTTGAACGCCACGGGGTTCCACTTGTCGACGGCCACATGGTCCAGCGACTCGCGCAGCAGGTCGCCGTCCCACCAGAGCGCGAAGTTGTAGCGGCTGGGATGCTTGTCGCTGATGAGCTTGCCGCTGGCGTTCATCAGGCCGCCGACACTGCCCCAGCATTCCGCGCCGGGGTGGGCGGCGTCGATGTCGAAGCAGACGCCGCGGCCCACGTCGGTGTTGTTGCCGGACATGCTCCACAGGACCTTGCCGGTCGCCGCGTCGTGCATCTCCAGGCCGTGCGCGCCGTAGCAGCGCGGACTCTCGTGCACCATGAAGACCTGCTGGCCCGCGCGCGCGGGGTCGAAGTTGCTGACGTGCAGCGCGTCACCATGGCACAGGCCGGTGCTGTAGAGCAGCCGGCCGGTGCTGGCAATGGTGGCAGCGCCGTAGACGATGTCCTGTCTGCCATCCCCGTCCACGTCGGCCACCGAGAACCAGTGCGCGCCCTGCCCGGCAGCGGGCGCGCTTGCGGCGTCGCTGTCGCTGTCGAAGATCCAGCGCTGGCTCAGCTTGCCGTCGCGCCAGTCCCAGGCCGCGATGACGGCGCGCGTGTAGTAGCCCCGCGCGAACAGGGCGCTGGGGCGCTGTCCGTCCAGGTAGGCCACGCCGGCGGTGAAGCGGTCCACGCGGTTGCCGTAGGCGTCACCCCAGGCGCTCACGTCGCCCCTGGGCGGCGTGTAGTCGGCACTGGCCAACGCCGCGCCGGTGCGGCCGTCGAACACGGTGATCCACTCCGGGCCGGCCAGCACATAGCCGGCGGCATTGCGGTGGTCGGCATGGGCGTCGCCCATCACCTTGCCCTGGCCGTCGACGGTGCCGTCGGCCGTCTTCATCATCACTTCGGCGCGACCGTCGCCGTCTAGGTCGTAGGCGACGAAGCTGGTGTAGTGCGCGCCGGCGCGGATGTTGGGGCCCAGGTCGATGCGCCATAGCCGCGTGCCATCCAGCTTGTAGGCATCGACCAGCGTGTGGCCGGTGTAGCCGCGCTGCGAGTTGTCCTTGGCATTGGTGGGCTGCCACTTCACCACCAACTCGTACTGGCCATCGCCGTCCAGGTCGGCCGGCGCGCCGTCGTTGAGCTGGTAGCTGTAGGCCACACCGTCCGGCGTGGTACCGCCCTCTGGCTTTTGCACCGGCACACGCAGATAGGGCTGGGCCCAGGGCGCGACGCCGGCGCCGGAGGGCTGCTCGCGGCCGGCGACAACGGCGCGCACCGTGTAGAGGCTGTCGGCGTGGCCGGCCGCGTCGCTCAGGCTGGTCAGCGCCTGCGGCTGGGCATTGAGCCGCTTGCCATCTCGGTAGACGTTGAAGCGCACGCCGGCCGGATCATTGCCCAGCAGCCGCCAGCTGACGAACACGCCCCTGCCAGTCTGCAGCGCGACGACGCCACGGTCGAGCTGCTCGACTTGCAGGGCTTGCTGGGCCTGAGCGGCCACGGCAGCCAGCGCAAGCAGCGCGCCGCCGCCCAGGCGGCTCCAGGAGAACAGGGATGCGGTCATGCGAAACAAACCCAGAAATGGAAACGGCCTCTTGCGAGGCCGGCGCGCCTCACGGCTCAGGCGCAAACGGATGGGCGGCGGGGGCCGACCGCAGACATCACAGCTTGTAGCTGACCGTGACGTAGTAGCGGCGGCCGGACCAGGCCAGCTCGTTGGGCCGCGACAGGTCACCCGCATAGCTCAGCTCGGCCTGGTCGGTCAGGTTCTTGGCCTCGACGGAGAACGTGAAGTTCTTCGTCGCCTTCCACTGGAGCTTGGCATCGAGGTAGCCGGTCTTGTCGCGGAAGTTCGGGTTGCCGGACACGTCGTTGCCGCCGGTGTAGTACTTGTCGCGATGGTGGTAGGCGATGCGGCCGTTGAACTGGCCGTTGTCGTACCAAAGGCCCAGGTTGTAGGCCAGCTTGGACAGGCCCGGATAGGGCAGCACCGATTGGTCCAGCGGGCTGATCAGCTCGTTGCCGGCGGCATAGCTGAAGCTCATGCGCGTGACGTTGGCATCCACGCCGAAGCCACTCAGCCATCCCGGCAGGAAGGTCAGCGCGGTACGGCCGGCCAGCTCGATGCCCTGCGTCTTGGCGCCCTGGCCGTTGATCGCCTGGGTCACGTCGAAGATGCGGCCATCGCCGAAGAAGTCCACGCCGCGATTCAGGATGCCCGCGCGCACATAGGTGTCGATGTTGGTGCGGAACGTGGCCAGGCTGACCTGGGTGTCGCGGCTCGGGTAGTACTCCACGCTGAGGTCGTACTTGGTCGCGCGATAGGGCTTCAGGTCGGGATTGCCGGCCGTGCAATCGTCGGTGCCGTCACCGCCACGCGCCGGGTCGCCGCTGCCGGTCGTGCAGGTCACGTTGGGCGCCAGCAAGTTCAGCGCCGGACGCGCCATCACCTTGGCCCAGCCGCCGCGCACCAACAGCTTGCCGCCCAGCAGTTGCAGCGTGCCGTTCAGGCTGGGCAGCACATCGCTGTAGGTGTTGTCCAGCGAGACCACCTTGTTGCTGATCACCAGTGCCGAGCAGCTCGACACCGTGGCCGGGTTGCAGATGCGGTCGGTCTGCACGCCGGTGGACGTCACGTTGGTGCGGGTGTAGCGCACGCCCACGTTGCCGTCCAGCGGCAGGCCCCACAGCTCGGTGCCCCAGTCCAAGCGCACATAGCCCGCCTTGATCTTCTCGCTGATGTCGAAGGCCGGGATCTGCGGATAGGTCTTGCCGTCGCTGCCGGGCGCCTCGTACAGGTAGCCGTGATTGAAGGCGCTGGTGTCGAAGTAGCCCGACGCCGCGGCCGCCGCGTAGCTGGGCGCGGTCCACTGGGTTGGCAGGCCGGAGATGCCATAGCCGCCCATGAAGGTGCCGGGCGACGTCGTGCGCACCGCGTTGACGATTTCCTGCATGCGCGAGGCGTTCACGTAGGACGTCTTGAAGCCGCTGTTGATGAAAGTCTGGCTATCGTTGGGGCGCTGCGCTGTGCCGGTGTAGAGCGGGTCGTAGATGATGGTTTGGTTGACGTTGGCGCCGCGGACGTTGATGTCCACCGCCTCGTCCGTGGCCGTCAGGCTGCCATTGTTCTGCAACAGATAGCCGCCGCCGTTGTACTGGCGCGATCTGGACTCGCGCGCCTGGCCGCCAAACCACAGGCTCTGAAAGAAGCTATGGTCGAAGTTGTACTGGAAGTCCAGCTTGCCCTGGCGCTCCTTGTTCTGCGTGGCCGACGGGCGGTACTGCAGCTGGGCCTGCACATAGGAGGCGGCGCTGTCGGGGCTGTAGCCCGACGGGAAGGTGAACTGAGGCAGGCGGTTGTCGCCGAGCTTGACCACCAGGCCGGGCGCGTTCTGCGTCAGCACGATGTTGTTGCTCTCGCTCTTGTAGTCGGACCTGGAGTCGCCCAGCAAGCCTTCGATGCGCCAGTCATTGTTCTTGAACTTGAAGCCCGCGGTCGTGTACTTGGACTCGATGTCCAGCGCGAAGTCGCGTGCCGACGTGCTGAACGCCGCCTGACCGCCCTGGCCCGCAGCGTTCAGGCAGCTGCCCACGGTGTACTGCGTGACGTGGTGGTTCTCCACCACCATACCGGCCGGCGTGGCCGTGGTGCTGACACCCGTGCAGGTCCCGGCGGTCTGCACCGTGCCGTCCGCGCGGTAGACCGGCGCGTTGCCCGGCGTGGACAGCCGGTTGACGTTGCCGAAGTCGGTGCCGAAGTTCATGTCGTTGAGCTTCTGGGCCTGCGTGTTGACCTGGTGGCTCAGATAGGCGTCGAACTCCTTGGTGAAGCGGTACTGCGCCGTCACCTCGGCCGAGCTGCGCTTGTGGTTGCGCTGCCAGATGCCGTAGCGGGAGATGCCTGGCGAGTAGTCGAACCACTGCGACTGGCAGGCGGTGCGGTCGGCGGCGGCCAGCGCCGCGCAGCCTGCGAACGTCGTCACCGCGGCCGCGTTGGCATTCAGGCTGGTGATGGTCTTCTCGGGCGACATGTCCCAGTCGCGCAGGAAACGCCAGGACGTGTTGCGCACGAAGTCGCCGCGCGTGTGGATGTCGTCGTAGACCAAGTTGGCCATCACGCCCAACCTGCCGTCCAGGAACTTGTCCGCCAGCAGCAGCGTGGCGCGCGGCTGCACGCCACCGCGCAGGCTGCTCTGCTCACCCGCCAGCGACATCGCCACGGTGCGCTTGGTGAAGTCCAGCGGCTTGCGCGTGTTGATGCGCACCGTGCCACCCACGCCGCCTTCGGTCACGTCGGCGGTGGATCCCTTGACCACGTCGATGGAGGCGATCAGCTCCGAGGCCAGCTCGCGCAGCTCGGCGCCCCGGCCGGCACCGCCGTTGGTGCCCAGCACCGACATGCCGTTGATCTCGACGCGGTTCAGGTCGGGCTCGACACCGCGGATGGACACCTGCGAGCCTTCGCCGAACTCGCGGCTCAGCTGCACGCCGGTGATGCGCGACAGCGCCTCGCCAACGTTCTTGTCCGGGAACTGGTCGATGTCTTCCGCAATGATGCTGTCCTGCACGGTGGACGCGTTCTTCTTGCGGTCGATGGCGCTCTGGATGGAGCGGCGGATGCCGGTGACGACAACGGTTTCGAGCTGGTTGGCCTCGGCCTTGGCAGGCGCGGATGCCGCCGCGGCTGGTGCGCCGGGGGTCTGGGCCCGGGCCTGAGCGGCCAGCGCGGCGGCGATGGCCAACGCCAGCGGGGTCCAGCGCGGCGCGCGCGGATACGCGGTGTTCAGCATGGGGTATGTCTCCTGAAATACGTGCCAGATAGCTGATTGAAAGCAATCTTCATATCGCCCTGCAAACAGTCTATGTGGACGTTTTCGCGCCGGCTTCGCTCACGACCAAAGAATCAGACGCGTGATCGCTTGGAGGCGAGCAAATGCCCAACGCGCACCGAACGCGCAACAAACGATCAAATAGATGCGCGAAATGAGCGCATCTATGTTGCAGCGCGGCATCGCACCGACTCACGAATATCAAAACCCGGAACCCTTCCGTCGATATTCGCAATTCGAGCACGCAGATATTCCAGCAATATTCGCCGGGCGCGCAGATCAGGGTTTCCTGTTCAGCCAGTCCTGCGGCACCGGCACCACGCAAATATTCATTTCGCGGCCGTCGGCGGACAGCATGGCGGACTGGATCTGGATCTTCGTGCCGTCCGGGCTGAAGGTCGGGTGGGGGTGGTCGCGGGCGGTGTCCTTGTGACCGGTGGTCAGCAGCAGCATCTCGCGCGTCCTGCGGTCGATCAGGTAGAGGCTGCGGCTGAAGTCGTCGCCCACGGCGAAGCGGCCGTCCGGCGAGCCGTGCACATGCCACAGGCCGCTGCCCGCGGGCGTCTGGCCAGCAATGGTCATCTCGCGCGTGCGCAGGTTCACGATGGCCAGGCCCGTGGGCTTCTCGCGCGTGCCGGCGTTGCCCCAGGCGGCGTCCTGACCCGGGTTGGCGCCGCCCACGTCGGTGCCCGCCGGGCGGTTGGGATCCACGACACCCGGGATGGCGCGATGGCCCATGATGGCCAGCGCGACCTCGTCCTTGGAGATGATGGCCTCGTGCGTGACCCACTCATACGGCGCCTCGGGGTAGAGCGGGCGCAGGCCAGTGCCGTCGCCCTTGACGGTCCAGGTGCGCTGCGGCGACTTGCCGCCGGTCTCCCAGCTGAACACCAACTCGCCCGGGTTCCACAGATTGGACTGGATGTGGCCAATCTGAAAGGGCACGGACACGACGTGCTGGAACTCACCCGTCTTCACATTGACCTTGCCAATGGCATGCGGGCCGGCACCCATGCCGCGCGGGCCGAAGGGCGGCTCGATCTTGGTGCCCGCTGGCAGCTTGGCGCCCGCGTAGGCCTTGCCCTGGATGCGGAAGTAGAACCACTGGTTGTCGGCGTCCAGCGCGCTGTCGCCATAGGCCTCCAACTCGGCTGGCAGCGTGGCGATGACGCGCTGGTAGGCGGCGGCCGGCTTCATCGCGCCGGCCTTGCTGTCGGCGAACACGCGGTCCAGGTCCACCTCCACCGCCTCGCGAGCCTTGTCCGGGCCGGCCGCCGGCTTGCGCATGAAGTAGAGCTTGTTGCCGCCCGACTGCGACAGGTTGAGCATGCCCTCATAGCCGCCCTCGGTGACCTGCACCATCTCGCCGCTGGCCTCGTTGACGGCGATGGCCTCGCCCTTGACGCGGTTGGAGCGGAACACCAGCCACTGCCCATCGGCCGTCCATTGCGGGTGGCTGGGGTAGATCTTGGCATCGCCACGCGGCTGCGTGGTCAGGAAGGTCAGCGGCGTGCCGGTGACCGGGTCCTTGACGACGCGCTTCTCGGACGGAAAGCGCTGGCCAATCTGGCCCCAGGCGCAGGGCAGCGCGATCAGCAGGCTCAGCAGCAGGGCGGTCTTGCGCAACGACATGCGGGCTCCTTCATGCGGTGGCCGGACTCTAGGCCGCGCTCTGTTGCGCGATGTGTCCGCCCCCCAATCGCTCAACAAGTTGCGCCATCGCGGGCACAGTCCCGGCCCAGCCGCTCCTAGCATGTGGGCATGAATGCCCTGTCCACCCGCCGCGCCCTTGCGGCCCTGCTGTTCGCCCTGCCCTGGGCCCCGCTACAGGCGCAGGAATTCACCGCCGCGACCGATCCCGCGCGCGCGCAGGTGCAGCTGCCGGTGCCCGCCCGGCCCGAGCTGCCGTCGCTGATCCTCATCGGCGACTCCACCGTGCGCAACGGCCATGACGACGGCCAGGGCAAGGGCGCAGACGGCCAGTGGGGCTGGGGCACCCCCATCGCCGCCTACCTGGACCAGAGCAAGATCAACGTCGTCAACCGCGCGGTGGGCGGGCTGTCCAGCCGCACCTACCGAACCAGCGGCCACTGGGACCGCACCAAGGCCCTCATCAAGCGCGGCGACTGGGTGCTCATGCAGTTCGGCCACAACGACGCCAGCCCCGTCAACGACAACAGCCGCGCCCGCGGCGTGCTGCGCGGCACCGGGCACGAGCAGCAGGACATCAACAACCTGCTGACCGGCAAGCTCGAGACGGTCTTCACCTACGGCGCTTACCTGCGCGGCTATGTCGCCGAGATCCGTGCACTGGGCGCCACGCCGGTGATCTGCTCACCGGTGATCCGCAAGCGCTGGGAGGCCGACGGCAAGACCGTGACACGCGCCGGCGGCAACTTCGCCGGCTGGGCCGCCGAGGTCGCCAAGCAAGAAGGCGTGGCCTTCATCGACCTCAACGAATGGGGCGCCAAGCGCTACGAGGCGCTGGGCAAGGACGTCGTGGCCACACTGTTCCCGCCCGACCCCGAGACCGTGCACACCAACTGGCTGGGCGCGGCCGTCAACGCGCAGTTGGTCATCGCCGGCCTGCTGCAGAACAAGGTGCTGCCGGACGACGTCTACAAGCAGCGCTTTCTGCCCGATGGCTCGGATGACCGGCCGGTGGTCGACGCCCGCAAGGTGAAGGTCGAGCCGCCGCGCGACCCGAGGCTGCCCAGCCTGGTGCTGATCGGCGACTCCACCGTGCGCAGCGGCGGCCAGAACGGCGCCTTCGGCTGGGGCGAGCGGCTCCACAATTTCTTCGACACGCAGCGCATCAACATCGTCAACAACGCCATCGGCGGGCGCAGCAGCCGCACCTTTTTCACCGAAGGCCGCTGGGCCGCGGTGCTGGAGAACCTGAAGGCCGGCGACTGGCTGCTGGTGCAGTTCGGCCACAACGACGGCGCCCGCATCGGCGACCCCGCCGGCAAGAACCGCGGCTCGGTGCCGGGCATCGGCGACGAGACGCAGGAAGACACCCGGCCCGACGGCAGCCGGGAGCAGGTGCACAGCTTCGGCTGGTATCTGAAGCGCTACATCAGCGATGCCAAGGCCAAGGGAGCGAACGTCGTGATCCTCTCGCCGGTCCCGCACAAGGACCGCTGGAAGCCCGAGCAGCCGCGCGACTTCGAGAACTACGCTGCCTGGGGCGAGCAGGTCGCCAAGGCCAACGGCGCCCACTTCATCGACCTGACGCTGCGCGTGGCCGAGGCCTATCGCGGCATCGGCGCCGAGCGCGTGGACGGCTTCTTCTCCGACACCCGCACCCACACCAACGACGCCGGCGCCGTGTTCAACGCCACCCAGGTCGTCGAAGCACTGAAGCGCCTGCCGGGCCAGCCGCTGAACGGCTTTCTGCGCGCGCCGTCGCTTTGATACGCACAGCCGCTTGCCAGTCCTACAAAACTTCGCTTAGAATGGCGGGCTCAGGCGCTTTAGCTCAGTCGGTTAGAGCGACGGAATCATAATCCGCAGGTCCGGGGTTCGAATCCCTGAAGCGCCACCAAAATCCGAACGGCCCGAGCTGATCAAATCGATTGCTCGGGCCGTTTGTCTTTGCAGACCCGCTCTGCGTCCGCAGCCACTGGACACATACCATGTACCGCTGTGCACTCCCTCTGGCGCTCGCCGCCAGCTGCTTGGTCGCCCATGCCCAGCAACACCGCCCCTTCCCGGCCACCGCTTTGCGCGGCGAGCTGCAGATCACGCAGTTCCCCGATGCGCTGCTGAATGGCAAACCCGTTCGCCTGGCGCCCGGCGCCCGCGTGAAGAACGACGTGAACCTGTGGGTTCCCCCCGCCGGTCTCACGGGCCGCAAGCTGATGGTGCACTACACCGTGGAAAGCAGCGGTCTCCTCATGGACGTGTGGGTGCTCAACCCCGTCGAGCTGGCCAACAAGCCCTGGCCCACCACGCCGGCCGAGGCGGCGACCTGGCAGTTCAACCCCGGCAACCAGACCTGGATCAAGCGATGAGCAGCAACGACGTGAGCGGCAAGAAGGTCTACATCAAGACCTTCGGCTGCCAGATGAACGAGTACGACTCGGACAAGATGGCCGACGTGCTGGAGGCCGCCAAGGGCTACACGCCCACCGACGACCCCGAACAGGCCGACCTCATCCTGTTCAACACCTGCTCAGTGCGCGAGAAGGCGCAGGAGAAGGTCTTCAGCGACCTCGGCCGCGTGAAGCACCTCAAGGCCAAGGGTGTCATGATCGGGGTGGGCGGCTGCGTGGCGTCTCAGGAGGGTGCGGCCATCATCGAGCGCGCACCCTATGTGGACGTGGTCTTCGGCCCGCAGACGCTGCACCGCCTGCCCCAACTGCTGGAAGCCCGCCGCGAGCAACGCCGCCCGCAGGTGGACATCTCCTTCCCCGAGATCGAGAAGTTCGACCACCTGCCGCCCGCCAAGGTCGAGGGCGCCTCGGCCTTCGTGTCCATCATGGAAGGCTGCTCCAAGTACTGCAGCTACTGCGTGGTGCCCTACACCCGTGGCGAGGAAGTCTCGCGCCCCTTCGACGACGTGCTGACCGAGATCGCGGGCCTCGCCGACCAGGGCGTCATGGAGATCAACCTGCTGGGCCAGAACGTCAATGCCTATCGCGGCAAGATGGGCGACACCGGCGAGTACGCCGACCTTGCCCTGCTGCTGGAGTACGCGGCCGAAATCCCGGGCATCCGCCGCCTGCGCTTCACGACCAGCCACCCCAACGAGTTCAGCTCCCGCCTCATCGAGGCCTATGGCAAGGTGCCGCAGCTCGTGAACCACCTGCACCTGCCGGTGCAGCACGGCAGCGACCGCATCCTGATGGCGATGAAGCGCGGCTACACAGCGCTGGAGTTCAAGAGCATCGTGCGCAAGCTGCGCGCCATCCGCCCGGACCTGCGCCTGGCCAGCGACTTCATCGTCGGTTTCCCCGGCGAGACCGACGAAGACCACGCCAAGCTGATGAAGCTGGTGCACGACGTCGGCTTCGACGCGAGCTTCAGCTTCATCTTCAGCCCCCGCCCGGGCACCCCGGCGGCCGCCTTGGAAGACACCACGCCCTACGACACCAAGGTCAAGCGTCTGCAAGAACTGCAGGCCGCCATCGAGGCCCATGCGCTGACCATCAGCCAAGGCATGGTTGGCAAGGTGGAGAAGGTGCTGGTCACCGGCACGTCCAAGAAGGACGCCACCGAGCTGATGGGGCGCACCGAGTGCAACCGCATCGTCAACTTCGCAGGCTCACCCCGGCTGATGAACCAGTTGGTCGACGTCCGCATCACGACCGCCTTCGCGCATTCGCTGCGCGGCGAGGTCGTCACGGCCGAAGAGGTGCTCAGCGCCTGATCAGCGCCTCACGCTCAGCAGCCACCACTGCGGCAACGCGATGCCGAGCAACAGCAAGGCATAGCCGGCCATGCTGCCGTCGCGCCCCAGCAGCAGCAGCGCAAGGATGACGGCGGCGCTGCCGCCGGCCGCCCCCCAGCCCCACAACCTCTGCCAGCGCAGCGTCCCTGCCTGCCGTCGCCACAAGGCCTTGATCGCCAACGCCAGCAGCGCCGCCACGCCCCAGGCAGGGGCGAACAGATTGGCGATGTGCCAGAAGGCGTCGAGCGGGCTCATGCGGGCTTGATCGGTGTCAGAAGCGGCAAAGCCGCGAATCCTACAATTCGTCTCCATGTCGGTCTTCGCTCTCGGCCTGAATCACAACACCGCCCCGCTCGATCTGCGCGGGCGGTTTGCGTTCACGCTGGAGCAGTTGGCGCCGTCGCTGACCGGCCTGCGCCAAAAGCTGGCGGGGGCACCCGAGGCCGCCATCCTCTCCACCTGCAACCGCACCGAGGTCTATGTGGCTGCGCCGTCGGCGCAGGTGCAGCCGACCATCGCCTGGCTGGCCCAGACCGGCGGCGTCGACGCCGGCGCGCTGCGCCAACACGCCTACGTGATGCAGGGCAGTGACGCCGCGCGCCATGCCTTCCGCGTGGCCTGCGGCCTGGACTCCATGGTGCTGGGCGAGCCGCAGATCCTCGGCCAGATGAAGCAGGCCGTGAAGGAGGCCGAGGCCGCCGGCGCCCTGGGCACCACGCTGCACCAGCTGTTTCAGCGCAGCTTCTCGGTGGCCAAGGAAGTGCGCAGCTCCACCGAGATCGGCGCCCACTCCATCAGCATGGCCGCCGCCGCCGTGCGCTTGGCCGGGCAGCTGTTCGAGGATCTGGCGCAGACGCGCGTGCTGTTCGTCGGCGCCGGCGAGATGATCGAGCTGACCGCCACACACTTTGCCGCGAAGACGCCGCGCCACATCGCGGTGGCCAACCGCACGCTGGAGCGCGGCGAAAAGCTGGCCACCCGCTTCGGCGCCGAGGCCCTGCGGCTGGCCGACCTGCCTGATCGCCTGCATGAGTTCGACATCGTCGTGTCCTGCACCGCGTCCAGCCTGCCGCTGATCGGCTTAGGCGCCGTCGAACGCGCGGTCAAGCGCCGCAGGCGCCGCCCGATGTTCATGGTCGATCTGGCCGTGCCGCGCGACATCGAGCCCGAGGTCGCGCAGTTGGACGACGTCTACCTCTACACCGTCGACGAGCTCGCGCAGCAAGTGCAGACCGCTGGCGAGAAGCGCCAGGCGGCCGTCGCCCAGGCCGAGGCCATCGTCGAGACCGGCGTGCAGAGCTTCATGCACTGGCTGGACCAGCGCCACACGGTGCCGCTGATCCAGGCCCTGCACGCGCAGGCCGACGACTGGCGTGCCGCCGAGATCGCCCGCGCCCGCAAGCTACTGGCCAAGGGGGCCGACATCGACGAGGTGCTGGACGCGCTGTCGCGGCGCCTCACGCAGAAGCTGCTGCACGGCACGCTGGCGGAGCTGCATGCCTGCGACGGCGAGCAGCGCCTGCAGCTGGCCCAAACCGTCTCGCGCCTCTTCCTGCGCGGCACGCAGTCCTAGCGGCGCTCTGCGCCCGCCGCCCGGCGCCCCCTGCGCCGCCCCGACTGCCCACACGATCCCGCCATGAAAGACTCCCTGCGCCAGCAGTTTGACCGCCTCGCCTTCCGCCTCGCCGAGCTGGACACCATCCTTGCTGACGGCAGCATCGCGTCGGACATGAAGCGCTACCGCGCGCTGACAAAGGAGCAGGCCGAGGTGGCGGGGCTGGTCGAACGCTATCGCCGCTATCAAGCGCATGAAGCGGACCTGGCCGCAGCGCGCGAGCTGTTGTCCGACCCGGAGATGGCCGAGATGGCACGCGAGGAGATCGCGTCCAACGAGGCCGCGCTGGCCGCGCTGGACCACGAATTGCAGTTGGCCCTGATCCCCAAGGATCCCGACGACGAGCGCAATGCCTTCCTGGAAATCCGCGCCGGCACGGGTGGTGACGAGTCCGCACTGTTTGCCGGCGACCTGGCGCGCATGTACCTGCGCTTCGCAGAGCGCCAGGGCTGGCGCACCGAGATCTTGTCCGAGAACGTGTCGGACCTGGGCGGCTACAAGGAGCTGGTCGTGCGCATCGAGGGCGACGGTGTCTACGGGCGCCTCAAGTTCGAGTCCGGCGGCCACCGTGTGCAGCGCGTGCCGGCGACCGAGACCCAGGGACGCATCCACACCAGCGCCTGCACCGTCGCCGTCATGCCCGAGCCCGACGAGGCCGAGGCCATCACGCTCAACCCCGCGGACCTGCGCATCGACACCTTCCGCGCCAGCGGTGCCGGCGGCCAGCACATCAACAAGACCGACTCGGCCGTGCGCGTCGTGCACCTGCCCACCGGCATCGTGGCCGAATGCCAGGACGGCCGCAGCCAGCACAGCAACAAGGCCAAGGCGCTGCAGGTGCTGCAGGCCCGCATCCAGGAGAAGGAGCGCAGCGAGCGCGCGGCCAAGGAGGCTGCCACACGCAAGAGCCTGATCGGCAGCGGCGATCGCAGCGACCGCATCCGCACCTACAACTTCCCGCAGGGCCGGCTCACCGACCACCGCATCAACCTGACGCTCTACAAGCTCGGCCAGATCATGGACGGCGACCTGAACGAAGTCATCCAGGGCTTGCTGGCCGCCCGCGCCGCCGAGCAATTGGCCGAGCTGGAAGCCGGGCGCGCATGACCGTCGATGAAGCCTTGGTGCTGGCCCGCCGGCTCGGCGTGGAGCGCGGCGACGCGCAAACGCTGCTGAGCCATCTGACCGGCCAGGATCGCGCCTGGCTCATCACGCACGGCGACGCCCCGGTGCCCGGCGTCGAAGGCCTGCTGCGCCGCCTGGCCGATGGCGAGCCGCTGGCCCACCTGACCGGCTGGCAGCCCTTCCATGGTCTGCTGCTGCGGGTCACGCCGGCCACGCTCATCCCAAGGCCGGACACCGAGACGCTGGTGGACTGGGCGCTGCAGCAATTGGCCGCCCTGCCGGGCGAGCCCGCGGTCGCGGACCTGGGCACCGGCAGCGGCGCCATTGCGCTCGCCATCAAGGCGGCCTGCCCGCGCGCCCGAGTCACGGCCGTGGACTTCAGCGCCGCTGCGCTGGCCGTCGCGCGCGGCAATGGCGAACGCCTGGGCTTGGTCGTCGACTGGCGGCTCGGCAACTGGTTCGAGCCGCTGACCGGCCAGCGCTTCGACCTGATCGTCAGCAACCCGCCTTACGTCGCCGACGCCGACCCGCACCTGCCTGCGCTGCGCCACGAACCCACCACCGCATTGACCGCAGGTCCGGACGGCCTGGCCGACCTGCACGCGCTCATCGATGCGGCACCGCCACACCTCCGGCCCGGCGGTTGGCTGCTGCTGGAGCATGGCTGGGACCAGGCGGATGCGGTCGCACAACGGCTGGCGGTGCGCGGCTATGCCCAGCCCCAGCTGCGCCATGACCTGGGCGGACGGCCTCGCGCCAGCGGCGCCTGCTGGGCGGGCTGAAGCGCTGCGTGCCGGGCGGCGATGGCGATCGCCCGTTTGCGTGACGTTTTGCCCCCAGTTCGTCATTCCCTCGCACGAATTGCGGGCGTAGTATCAAAGCGCGGTGCCTGCCTCGCACCACGCAGGAGACCATCATGACCCGCCTCGCCAGCGCCGCCGTACTGAGCCTGTCTGCCCTGCTCGCACTGCAGGCCCAGGCGGCCGAGCTCGACACCCAGCCGCGCTGGCAAGCGCGGCTGCAGCTCAGCAGCAACGACGCTGCCCAGGACGCCCGCCCGCACCTCGGCGGCTCACGCGTGCTGAGCGCCAACCTGCTGGGCGATTACTACCTGAGCAGCTCCGGCTTCTCCGGCCTGAGCGGCGGCCTGCGCGCCACCGGCGGCCTGCTGCTGGGCCCGCTATCGCTGTCCCAGAGCAGCGGCGGCCTGGCGCTCGGGCACGGCCCAGTCGCGGCTGGCCGGCGCAGCCTGGTGTTCGGCGGCCCTAGCGCCTACGCGCTGGAGCCCAGTGCCAACCTGTCCTATCTGGGCATCGGCTACACCGGCCGCGTGATGGGCGGCGGGCTGTCGTTCAGCGCCGACTTCGGCCTGATGTCGGGCAGCGTGGGGCTGCGGCTGGGTCGCAGCAGCGCCCAGGGCATCGAGGACGCAATGCGCGACCTGCGCTTCAAGCCCCTGCTGCAGCTGGGCCTGGCCTACAGCTACTGACAGCGCCGCCGGGTGCGTCCCGGATAATCACGGTTTTGCCTTATCCGAGAACTGCAATGAGCGACGTTCAGCAACGCATTGACGACCTGGTCAAGTCCAACCGCGTCATGCTCTTCATGAAGGGCACAGCCCAGTTCCCCATGTGCGGCTTCTCGGGCCGCGCGATCCAGATCTTGAAGGCAGCCGGCGCGACCGACATCAAGACCTTCAACGTCCTGGAAGACGAGGAAGTGCGCCAGGGCATCAAGGAATACGCCAACTGGCCCACCATCCCGCAGCTCTACATCAACGGCGAATTCATCGGCGGCTCAGACATCATGATGGAGATGTACGAGTCGGGAGAACTGCAGCGGGCCTTGGCGGCGGCTTGATGACGCCGCGGCTGGTCGTCGGGCTGACGGGCGCCACGGGTGCCGCCTACGCGCTGCGGCTGCTGCGCCGGGCGCGTGAGCTGGCTGTCCAGACCCATCTGATCGCCACGCCAGCCGGCATCCTGAATGCCCACCACGAGCTGGGCCTGGATCGCTCCGCACTGGAGGCCGAAGCCGACCATGCCTATGCGCCCGGCGACGTTGGCGCCTGCATCGCCAGTGGCAGCTTCCACACCACCGCCATGGTCGTGGCGCCCTGCTCCATGAAGTCGCTGGCGGCCATCGCCCACGGCCTGGGCGACAACCTGCTGACCCGCGCCGCGGACGTGACGCTGAAGGAGCGCCGCCGCCTCATCCTGCTGGTGCGCGAGACGCCCCTCAATCTGGCCCACCTGCGCAACATGCTGGCCGTGACCGAAATGGGCGGCATCTGCTTCCCGCCGCTGCCGGCCTTCTATCACCGCCCCAAGAGCATCGACGAGTTGGTGGCCGATACGGTGGAACGCGTGCTGGAACTGGCGGGCGTCAGTGCGGCACAGCCCAAGTCCTGGACGGGGCTGTAGTCACGCTAGGAACCTGTCGGGCATTGGGTCACTTCTCTCCCGGCAGCAACCACTGCCTGCGCGCCGCAAATACGGCATTCGGATACTCCGGCCGCCCGCGGCTGCCGTTGTAACGCCCCAGCGCCATGAAGAGATCGCCCTTCTCGCGGTCCAGGTAATGGCGCAGGATCACGCAGCCGAAGCGCAGGTTGGTCTGCATATGGAACAGCCGCGAGGCATTGCCGTCACCGATGCTGCGCGCCCAGAACGGCATGACCTGCATGTAGCCGCGCGCGCCGGCTGTGCTGATGGCGTACTTGCGAAAGCCGCTCTCGACCTGGATCAGCCCCAGCACCAGGCTGGGCTCCAGGCCCGCACGCCTGGCCTCGTACCAGACGGTCTCCAGGAACTCGATGCGGATCTGCGCCTCGGTCTTGCGCTTCTTCAGGCGCTCGCTCATGGTGCCCAGCCAGCGCAGATAGGCCATGCGAGCATCGACGTTGTCGAACTGCGGCCGCGGTGGGGCCGCTTGCGCGATGGCGGCACTCAGCGCCGAGCGCACCGAGTCGATCAGCGGCTCCTCGATCTGCGCGCCGGCCCGCGCCAGCAGCGGCGCAGCCAGGAGGACCAGGACCGCCGAGCGGCGGGTCAGGCGCTTCAACCCAGAAACGGCGGTTGACCGCTTGCTACGCATCGAAAGTCTCGGTGCAGCAACACCTTGTGCACGTGGCGGTGCCCACCACTGCGGTACGCAGCGCTGCAGGCCCGCCCAACTGCCGCTTCTAGGTTCAAAGCTTGAGCAGACCCTTCAGGTGGTCCACCACATCGACCAGGGCCAGCTTGGTCGCGGCTTCGTCGCGCCGGCCCTGGTACTCGACCTGGCCCTCCTTCAGGCCGCGATCACCCAGCACCACGCGATGCGGCACGCCGATCAGCTCCCAGTCCGCGAACATGGCGCCCGGACGCTCGCCACGGTCGTCCAGGATCACATCCACGCCCAGCGCCTTCAGCTCTTCGTAGAGCTTTTCGGACGCCGCCTTGACCTCGGCACTGCGGTCCGCACCGATGGGGCAGATGACGACCGTGAACGGCGCGATGGCGTCGGGCCAGATGATGCCGCGCGCGTCGTGGTTCTGCTCGATGGCCGCACCCAGGATGCGGGTCACACCAATGCCGTAGCAACCCATTTCCATCAGCTTGGGCTTGCCGTCCTCGTCCAGGAAGGTCGCATTCATCGCGGCCGAATACTTGGTGCCGAGATAGAACACATGGCCGACCTCGATGCCGCGCTGGATGGCCAGCACGCCCTTACCGTCGGGTGAGGGATCACCGGCGACGACGTTGCGGATGTCGGCCACCAGGTCGGGCTCGGGCAGATCTCGGCCCCAATTCACACCGGTCAGGTGGAAGTCCACCTCGTTGGCGCCGCAGACGAAGTCGGCCATCTGGGCCACGGTGCGATCGGCAACGACCTTGACACCCTTGACGCCGACGGGCCCCAGGTAGCCCGGCTTGCAGCCGAAGCAGGCCTCGATCTCGGCCACCGTCGCAAAGCGGAAGCCGCCCTTCAATCCCTCCAGCTTGCCGGCCTTGACCTCGTTGAGCTCATGGTCGCCTCGCACCAGCAGCAGCCAGACCTGGGTGTTGGTGACGGCGCCATGCGCGTCCAACTCGTCGGTGGCCAGCACCAGCGACTTGACGGTCTGCGCCAGCGGCAGTCCCAGCAGCGCGGCGACGTCTTCGCAGGTGGACTTGCCGGGCGTGGGCGTCTTGGTCAGCGCCTGCGTGGGCGCAGGCCGCTCGCCCTGCGGCGGCAGCGCCTCGGCCAGCTCGATGTTGGCGGCGTAGTCGCTGGTGGGACAGTAGACGATGGCATCCTCGCCCGTCTCGGCGATGACCTGAAACTCGTGCGAGCGGTCGCCGCCGATGGCGCCGGTATCCGCCGCCACGGCCCGGTAGGCCAGGCCAAAGCGGTCGAAGATGCGGCAGTAGGCCGCGTACATGTTGTCGTAGCTGCGGCCGGCGGCTTCCTTGTCGCGGTCGAAGGAGTAGGCATCCTTCATCGTGAACTCGCGGCCGCGCATCAGCCCGAAGCGGGGCCGGCGCTCGTCGCGGAACTTGGTTTGGATGTGATAGAAGTTTTTCGGCAACTGGCGGTAGCTGCGCAGTTCCTGGCGGGCGATGTCGGTGATGACTTCCTCGCTGGTCGGCTGCACGATGAAGTCGCGGCCATGGCGATCCTTCACACGCAGCAGTTCGGGACCCATCTTGTCGAAGCGACCGGTCTCCTGCCATAGCTCGGCGGGCTGGATGACAGGCATCAGGCACTCGACCGCCCCGGCAGCGTCCATCTCCTCGCGGATGATCTTCTCGACCTTGCGGATGACCCGCAGTCCCATCGGCATGTAGCTGTAGATGCCTGCACCCAAGCGCTTGATCATGCCGGCGCGCATCATCAGCTTGTGGCTGACGATCTCGGCGTCGGCCGGCGCTTCCTTGAGGGTGGAGATGAAGAACTGGGAGGCTTTCATGGGCGTGCTGCAAAACGAAGGCCGGGTGAAAACCCGGCCAAGTCACGACAAAACGGGGAGAACTCTTCGGGTTAGCGAGGGCGCTGCCGCAATCGCGGCCCGATGCAATAATCGAACCAACTATAGATTCGAGGTTGATTATGCTCGACCGTGAAGGCTTCCGCCCCAACGTCGGCATCATCCTGCTCAACCAGCGCAACGAGGTGTTCTGGGGCAAGCGCATCAGGACGCATTCTTGGCAGTTCCCGCAAGGGGGCATCAAGCACGGCGAAACGCCCGAGCAGGCGATGTACCGAGAGCTTCACGAGGAAGTGGGGCTCAATCCCGAGCATGTGCGCATCCTGGCGCGGACACGCGACTGGCTGCGCTATGAGGTGCCGGAACACTTCATCAGGCGCGACGCGCGCGGCCACTACCGGGGGCAGAAACAGATCTGGTTCCTGCTGCAGATGCTGGGGCGCGACTGCGACATGAACCTGCGCGCCACCGATCACCCAGAGTTTGACGCCTGGCGCTGGAACGAGTACTGGGTGCCGCTGGATGCCGTCATCGAGTTCAAGCGCGGCGTCTACGAGATGGCGCTGACCGAACTCGCCCGCTATCTGCCGCGCATCAACCATCACAACCGCTACCTGCGCGCCGGCATGCGGCCCGCCCATCGCGGCGAGCGCCACAGCGGTCCCATGCCGCTGGAGACGACTTCGCCGGAGAGCGAGCGGAAGGGCTAGGAGCCTGTCGGGCTCCTAGCGCAGCACCAGGTTGTCGCGGTGAATCAGTTCGGGCTCGGCCGCGTAACCGAGCAAGGCCTCGAACTCCGATGACGGCCGGCGCGCGATCAGCCGCGCCTCCGCTGCGGAATAGTTCGCCAGACCACGTGCCAGCTCGGTGCCATCAGGCGCCAGCACGGCGATGACGTCGCCCCGGTGGAAATCGCCCTGCACCTCAGTGACCCCGATGGGCAGCAGACTCTTGCCCTCGTCGCGCAACTTGTTGACGGCACCAGCGTCCACGCGCACGGCGCCGCGCATCTGTAGGTGGTCCACCATCCACTGCTTGCGCGCCTGCAACTTGGGCGTGGCGGCCAGCAGCGCCGTGCCTATGGCCTCGCCGCGCGCCAGGCGCAGCAGCACGTCCGGCTCGCGCCCCCAGGCGATGACCGTGCTAGCGCCACTGCCGGCGGCCCGCTTGGCGGCCAGGATCTTGGTGATCATGCCGCCCCTGCCAATGCTGGAGCCGGCGCCGCCCGCCATGCGCTCCAGTTCGGGGTCACCCGCCTGCGCCTTATCGATGAAGCGCGCCCCGGGGTCCTTGCGTGGATCGGCCGAATACAGACCGCGCTGGTCGGTCAAGATCACCAGTGCATCCGCCTCGACCAGATTGGCCACCAGCGCACCGAGCGTGTCGTTGTCGCCGAATTTGATCTCGTCGTTGACGACGGTGTCGTTCTCGTTGATGACCGGCAGCACGCGATGCGCCATCAGCGTCAGCAGCGTGGAGCGTGCGTTCAGGTAGCGCTCGCGATCGGCCAGGTCGGCGTGCGTCAGCAGCACCTGGGCGCTGTGCAGGCCATGAGCGCTGAGCTGACTCTCATACATCTGCGCCAGCCCCATCTGGCCCACGGCGGCAGCGGCCTGCAACTCATGCAACTCCTTGGGCCGGGTGGCCCAGCCCAGGCGCTTCATGCCCTCCGCGATGGCGCCACTGGACACCATCACCAGTTCGCGCCCCTCACCGGCCAGCGCGGCCAGCTGGCGGCTCCAGTTGGCGATGGCCTCGGCATCCACACCGCGGCCCTCGTTCGTGACAAGACTGGAACCTACCTTGACAACGATGCGGCGCGCACTAGACAGCAGACTCATTCGGCGGGGTCGGGGGAATCGAAGCGGACGTCGGGTTCGTGCAGCTCGCGCTGCTGGGCGGCAACGTGGTCGTAGATGGCGTGGATCAGGGACTGACAGCCCTCACGCGTAAGCGCCGAGATCTCGAAGACCGGCCCCTTCCAGCGGTAGCGCTTGATGAAGTCCTTCACCCGCGCAGCACGCTCCTCGGCCGGCACCATGTCGAGCTTGTTGAGCACCAGCCAGCGCGGCTTGTCGTGCAGTTCGGGGTCGTACTTCTTCAGCTCGGCGACGATGGCCTTGGCTTCCTTGACCGGATCGACCTCGGGGTCGAAAGGTGCCAGATCGACCACATGCAGCAGCAAGCGGGTGCGCTGCAGGTGGCGCAGGAACTGGTGCCCCAGGCCAGCGCCTTCGGCAGCCCCCTCGATAAGCCCGGGAATGTCCGCCACCACAAAGCTCTTCTCGGGAGCGACGCGCACCACGCCCAGGTTGGGATGCAACGTCGTGAAGGGGTAGTCCGCGATCTTGGGCTTGGCGTTGGAGATGGCCGCGATCAGCGTCGACTTGCCGGCATTGGGCTGCCCCAGCAGCCCCACGTCGGCCAGCACGCGCAGCTCCAGCCTGACCTTCTTGACCTCGCCCGGCCAGCCCGGCGTCTTCTGGCGCGGCGCCCGGTTGGTGGATGTCTTGAAATGCAGATTGCCGAAGCCACCGTCGCCGCCCTTGCAGATCAGGATGCGCTGGCCCGGCTCCAGCAGTTCGCCGATGACCGTATCGGTTTCCAGGTCCGTGATGATGGTGCCGACCGGCATGCGCAGCACGATGTCATCGGCCGCGGCACCAAAGCAGTCGGAGCCACGCCCTGGCTCGCCATTGCGCGCCTCATGGCGGCGCGCGTAGCGGTAGTCGATCAGCGTGTTGAGATTGCGATCCGCCTCGGCCCAGACGCTGCCACCCTTGCCGCCGTCACCGCCGTCGGGGCCGCCGAAGGGGATGAACTTCTCGCGGCGAAAGCTCGCGCAGCCTGCGCCACCGTTACCGGCGGCGACGTCGATGATGGCTTCGTCAACGAATTTCATGGCGGACTGCCATCGTAATGGCTGGGTTGCAGCGGCAGCACCGTCGTGTGGCGCGCCAGACTTCAGAAATGACAAAGCCCCGGCGAACCGGGGCTTGGTGATCCGGGCGATCTGCTCGCCCGAAATCGCGTGCCTTAAGCGGCCAGCGGCGTGACCACGACGGTCGCGCGATTGGCCGCGCCCTTGGTCGTGAACGACACCTCGCCGTCGATCAGGGCGAACAGCGTGTGGTCCTTGCCCATGCCGACATTGGTGCCAGCGTGGAAGCGCGTGCCGCGCTGACGCACGATGATGGAACCGGCCGACACGACCTGACCACCGTAAACCTTGACGCCCAGCATCTTGGGCTTGGAATCGCGGCCGTTCCGAGTGGAACCGCCGCCTTTTTTCTGTGCCATGAGTTAGCTCCTCGAAATTGGCGAAAGCGGCTGGATCAGCCGTTGACCGCGCTGATTTCCAGCTCGGTGTAGTTCTGGCGATGGCCCTGGCTCTTCTTGTAGTGCTTGCGACGACGCAGCTTGAAGATGCGCACCTTGTCGTGCTTGCCGTGGCTGACCACCTTGGCGCTGACCGTCGCGCCGGCGACCAGCGGAGCACCGACCGTCAGACTCTCACCGCTACCGATGGCCAACACCTGGTCAATCGTGACCTCGGCGCCGACTTCCGCGTCAAGCAACTCGACCTTGATTTTCTCGCCGGCAGCAACCTTGTATTGCTTGCCGCCAGTCTTGATGACTGCGTACATGATTTTCCTTCCGCACCCTCTGGGCGCATTCACCGAACTCCGCGCGAAAGCGTCAGCACGCTTCCACCCTGACCCGGCCTTTTTATGGGTTTTCTCTCTCGCAACGCGCAAGCCAAGCATGCGTGGGCCAAAGAGCCTCCGAGTATAACCTGGCAAGGCCAGCCAAGGCAAGTCGGACGCACTGCCGGCCTGTGCAACGCAAGCAGGGGTGGCATCGATCGCCCGCCCGGGGAGCCCAGGGTGCAGTTTCTATAATCAGGTCATCCCTAGCTTGAGAGTCAAGAGTGCGCGTCGAGTCTGCCTCGCCCCCACCCCAAGTTGCCGAGGCCCTCGCCCTCCTCGCAGCAGAGATGTCCCAGGTCGATGCCGTCATCGCCCGGCGGCTGAGCTCTGATGTTGCGCTGATCGACCAGATTGCTCACTACATCGTGCATGCAGGCGGCAAGCGGATGCGCCCCAAGCTCGTCTTGCTGTTCGCCAACGCGCTGGGGTACACCCAACCAACTCGTTTCGAACTGGCGGCCGTGGTCGAGTTCATCCACACCGCGACGCTGCTGCATGACGACGTGGTGGACGAGTCCTCGCTGCGACGCGGCAAGCCGACGGCCAACTCGCTGTTTGGCAATGCGGCCAGCGTGCTGGTGGGCGATTTCCTTTACTCGCGCGCCTTCCAGATGATGGTCTCGGTCGACCGCATGAGGGTGCTAGAGGTGCTGGCCGAAGCAACCAACGTCATCGCGGAGGGCGAAGTCCTCCAGCTGATGAACATGCACGACCCCGACATCACGGTCGAAAGCTACCTGCGCGTCATCCGCTTCAAAACAGCCAAGCTGTTCGAAGCCAGCGCCCGCCTGGGCGCCGTGCTCGCAAACGCGCCGGCTGAAATCGAGGAGGCCTGCGCAGCCTATGGGCGTGCGCTAGGCACAGCCTTCCAGTTGATTGACGATGTGCTGGACTATGAAGGCGACGCGCATGAGCTCGGCAAGAACATCGGCGATGACCTGCGCGAAGGCAAGACGACGCTGCCGCTGCTGATCGCGATGGAGCGCGCATCCCCCGAACAACGCGCGCTGTTGCGGCACGCCATCGAGGCCGGGGAACTGGAGAAGCTGCCCGAGATCGTCACCATCGTCCGCGCCACGGGCGCACTGGAATCGACCCGCGAAGCGGCCCGTGCCGAAGCTCGTCAAGCCATCGACTGCCTCAGCCGATTGCCCTCCAACAAGTGGACAGAATCTCTGCTAGAATTCGCAATTCAATCGGTTGAGCGACACTCCTGAGTGCGATCAGGACTTGCGCAACAGGAGAAATCGGGGTGTAGCTTAGCCTGGTAGAGCGCTACGTTCGGGACGTAGAGGCCGGAGGTTCGAATCCTCTCACCCCGACCAGGAATTTCCTTCTAGATCAAGCATTTATGCTGAACTACTCTGCATGAGCATTGATGCCAAGTTAGAGCAAATCCAAGATCTCGATGTCCCATAGATGTCCCAAGACCTTAGAGGTTCTTGGGATTTTTTTTGCCCTCGCATGTAGCTCCGACGCAGAACGTCCAGGGAGCATGCCGATCCGGCAAGAGGCCGCCGACTGGAAGAAGGCCAGGAGTAAGCGTCCGGGCAACTCACCTTGAACGGTCCGAAGCCGACTACCAAGTTGACGCTCATCCAACCGTTGACCTGATCGCCAGGAAGGAAGGCGGACAACGAAGCCATGTTGATCCGATGACCGCAGCTCCTGAATCGCCCCGAGTTTCCTAAACACCCGTGAGCCCTTGGGAATGGCGTCGTTCGAACTCGACCGCCGAGGTGTCGCCGACAGTGCCGTGGCGCCGCTTGGGGTTGTAGAACACTCGATGTAGTTGAAGACATCGGCGCGGGCGTCGTTGCGCGTGGTGTAGACCTGCCGACGGATGCGCTCGCGCTTGAGCAGTTGGAAGAAGCTCTCGGCCACGGCGTTGTCGTGGCAGTTGCCACGCCGGCTCATGCTGCTGACCAGGTTGTGGCCGCGCAGGAAGTCCTGCCGCTCATGACCCGTGAACTGGCAGCCCTGGTCCGAATCACCGTGACGGCCTCCTTGGGTTGGCGGCGCCACAACGCCATCAGCAGTGCATCCAACGCCAGGCTGGTGTCGATGCGACTGCCCATCGACCAGCCCACCACCTGACGCGAGAACAGGTCGACCACGACCGCCAGATACAGCCAGCCCTCGTGGGTGCGGATGTAGGTGATGTCCGTCAACCAGGACTGGTCGGGCTGGGCCACCGCGAACTGGTGCTGCAGATGGTTCGGTGCCACCACGGCGGGCTTGCCGCCGCGCATCCCAGGGCGGCGCCGGCAGCCTGTCTGCGAGCGCAGTCCTTCGAGCTTGAGCAGTCGTGCCACGCGGTGCTTTCCGCAGCGCTCACCGAGGTCGCGCATGTCCAGCGTCAGCTTGCGATAGCCGTACACGCCGCCACTCTCCAGCCATGCCCGCCTGAGTGTTGATTTCCTCCGAAACCTGACCCACCTCACACGCTGATTTCCGTCGAAACCTGACCCACGTCTCAACCTAGCCTGCCGCAATTTGCGGCAGGAGCACTGGAGTGATTGACGTGGCGACACTGAGTGTCATCAGGCGGTGGGCCCTGCGAGAGCAGCTGTCCATCCGCGAGATAGCCCGACGCACCGGCCTGTCTCGCAACACCATCAGGAAGTACCTGCGCAGCGGCGACCAAGAGCCGACATATGCCAAGCGGGCCAGCAAGAGCCGGCTCGACCCCTTCGCCGAGAAGCTGGCCCACTGGCTCAAGACCGAGGCCGGCAAGACGCGCAAGCAGCGGCGCACCTTGAAGCAACTGCATGCCGAGCTGGTCACGCTCGGCTACGACGGCTCCTACAACCGCGTGGCGGCCTTCGCACGCGACTGGGCCCAGAAGCGCCAGGAGGCCAAGCAGACGACGGGACGGGGCACCTTCGTGCCGCTGGTCTTCGACGCTGGCGAGGCCTTCCAGTTCGACTGGAGCGAGGACTGGGCCGTGCTGGCCGGCGAGCGCACCAAGCTGCAGGTGGCGCACTTCAAGCTCAGCCACAGCCGGGCCTTCTACGTCCGGGCCTACCTGCTGCAGACCCACGAGATGCTGTTCGACGCCCACAACCATGCCTTCCGCGTGTTCGGCGGCGTGCCCAAGCGCGGCATCTACGACAACATGAAGACCGCCGTGGACAAGGTCCTGACCGGCAAGGCCCCGATGGCCAGGTCAATTTCCCCCACCTGTGGCCACTCTAAATTCCCCCAGGCAAGGACGGCAGGATTATGACGATTCGGGGTTGATGGCAATGCGGCCGGCGGCCTCCTTGAGTCGG
>JBKBOJ010000017.1:0-45533 GCA_046294815.1 Roseateles sp.
GTACAGTTTGGATTCGGCATTGCCCGCCCCCCTTCATCAAGTTTCAGCACCTCGATAACGGGCAACACGGGGGCAATGCCGTCCTCGCTTTCGCTGAGGGAGGGTGAAATTTCCGGGTTAGGGGTGCCGGCGCTGACATTTAACCTAGGCTGAAAGCGTCGAGGCCGCCGTCCGTCGGCAGTGACGGGTGGCGGCCTCGGTGTGGAGCAGCGCGGGGGCTTACTTGAACAAGTCCTTGACGCGGTCCGTCCAGCTCTTGGCGTTGGGCGAATGGCGCTCACCGCCCTTCTTCAGCGACTCGTCCAGCTCCCTGAGCAGCTTCTTCTGGTGCTCGGTGAGCTTGACGGGCGTCTCCACGGCGATGTGGCAGTACAGGTCGCCGGGATAGCTGGAGCGCACGCCCTTGATGCCCTTGCCGCGCAGGCGGAAGGTCTTGCCGTGCTGCGTGCCTTCGGGCAACTCGATTTCGGCCTTGCCGCCCAGCGTGGGGACTTCGATGGTGCCACCCAGCGCCGCAGTGATCAGCGAGACGGGCATCGTGCAGTGCAGGTCGTCGCCGTCGCGCTCGAAGATGTCGTGCGGCTTGATGCGGATCTCGATGTAGAGATCGCCCGCAGGGCCGCCGTTCACGCCGGGCTCGCCATTGCCCGCCGAGCGGATGCGCATGCCCTCGTTGATGCCGGCCGGGATCTTCACCTCCAGCGTCTTCTGCCTCTTGACCTTGCCCTGGCCGCTGCAGGCGGTGCAGGGCTCGGGGATGATCTTGCCGGTGCCGTGGCAGTGCGGGCAGGTCTGCTGGATGCTGAAGAAGCCCTGGCGCATGTGCACCGTGCCCGAGCCGCCGCAGCTGCCGCAGGTCTTGGCGCTGGTGCCGGGCTTGGCGCCGGAGCCGCCGCAGGTCTCGCAGTTCTCCCAGCTGGGAATGCGGATCTGCGTCTCCTTGCCGCGCGCGGCCTCCTCCAGCGTGATCTCCATCGCGTAGCTGAGGTCGCTGCCGCGGTAGACCTGCTGGCCGCCGCGCCGGCCGCCCGCCTGGCCGCCGAAGATGTCGCCGAAGATGTCGCCGAAGGCCTCGGCAAAGCCGCCAAAGCCTTCCGCACCAGCGCCGCCGCGGAAGCCGCCGCCGCCCATGTTGGGGTCGACGCCGGCATGGCCGTACTGGTCGTAGGCCGCGCGCTTCTGGGCGTCGGAGAGCATCTCGTAGGCCTCCTTGGCCTCCTTGAACTTCTCCTCGGCAGCCTTGGCACCGTCACCCTGGTTGCGGTCAGGGTGGTACTTCATGGCCAGCTTGCGGTAGGCCTTTTTGATGTCCTCCTCGGTCGCGTTCTTGGCGACGCCGAGGACTTCGTAGTAATCGCGCTTGGAAGCCATTGCTCTTCTCTTCAAGGGCAAAAGCCCGGCGACGCCTGTACAGCGCCGCCGGGCCGGAACGTCGACGGCTTACTTGCTGTCTTTGACTTCCTTGAACTCGGCATCCACCACGTCGTCATCGGCCGGGCGCTTGGCCTCGCCGTGCGCGGCCGCCTGGGGCTGCTCCGCAGTGCCTGCGGCTGCCTGGGCGGCCTGCTGGTCGGCGTAGATCTTCTCGCCCAGCTTCTGGCTGGCCGTCATCAGGGCCTCGATCTTGGCGTCGATCGTCGCCTTGTCATCGCCCTTGATGGCTTCTTCCAGTTCCTTGACGGCGGCCTCGATCTTGTCTTTCTCGCCGGCCTCCAGCTTGTCGCCGTGCTCGGCCAGCGACTTGCGCACGCTGTGCACCATGCCGTCGGCCTGGTTGCGGGCCTGCACCAGCTCGACCTTCTTCTTGTCCTCGGCCGCGTGCGCCTCGGCGTCCTTCACCATCTTCTCGATCTCGGCCTCGGACAGGCCCGAGTTGGCCTTGATGGTGATCTTGTTCTCCTTGCCGGTGCCCTTGTCCTTGGCGCTGACGTGCAGGATGCCGTTGGCGTCGATGTCGAAGGTGACCTCGATCTGCGGCACGCCGCGCGGCGCCGGCGGGATGCCTTCGAGGTTGAACTCGCCCAGCGACTTGTTGTGCTGCGCCAGCTCGCGCTCGCCCTGGTAGACCTTGATGGTCACGGCCGGCTGGTTGTCCTCGGCGGTGGAGAAGGTCTGCGAGAACTTGGTCGGGATGGTCGTGTTCTTCTTGATCATCTTGGTCATCACGCCGCCCAGGGTCTCGATGCCCAGCGACAGCGGCGTGACGTCCAGCAGCAGCACGTCCTTGCGCTCGCCGCCCAGCACCTGACCCTGGATCGCGGCGCCGACGGCCACAGCTTCGTCGGGGTTGACGTCCTTGCGCGGCTCCTTGCCGAAGAACTCCTTGACCTTCTCCTGCACCTTGGGCATGCGAGTCATGCCGCCGACCAGGATCACGTCGTCGATGTCCGACACCGACACGCCGGCATCCTTGATGGCGATGCGGCAGGGGGCGATGGTGCGCTCGATCAGATCGTCGACCAGCGACTCCAGCTTGGCACGGGTCAGCTTGACGTTCAGGTGCTTGGGCCCCGAAGCATCGGCCGTGATGTAGGGCAGGTTGATGTCGGTCTGCGCGCTGTTGGACAGCTCGATCTTGGCCTTTTCGGCGGCTTCCTTCAGGCGCTGCAGGGCCAGCACGTCCTTGGTCAGGTCGACGCCCTGTTCCTTTTTGAACTCGGTGACGATGTAGTCGATGATGCGCTGGTCGAAGTCCTCGCCGCCCAGGAAGGTGTCGCCGTTGGTGGACAGCACCTCGAACTGCTTCTCGCCGTCGACGTCCGCGATCTCGATGATGGAGATGTCAAAGGTGCCGCCGCCGAGGTCGAACACGGCGATCTTGCGGTCGCCCTTGCCGTGCTTGTCCAGGCCGAAGGCCAGCGCCGCGGCGGTGGGCTCGTTGATGATGCGCTTGACCTCCAGACCGGCGATGCGGCCGGCGTCCTTGGTGGCTTGGCGCTGGCTGTCGTTGAAGTAGGCCGGCACCGTGATGACGGCCTCGGTCACTTCCTCACCGAGGTAGTCCTCGGCGGTCTTCTTCATCTTGCGCAGCACCTCGGCGCTGACCTGCGGCGGCGCCAGCTTCTTGCCGCGCACCTCGACCCAGGCGTCGCCGTTGTCGGCCGCGACGATCTTGTAGGGCATCAGGTCGATGTCCTTCTGCACTTCCTTCTCGGTGAACTTGCGACCGATCAGGCGCTTGACGGCGTAGAGCGTGTTCTTGGGGTTGGTCACCGCCTGACGCTTGGCCGCGGCGCCGACCAGGATCTCGCCGTCCTCCTGGTACGCAACGATGGATGGCGTGGTGCGCGCGCCCTCGGCGTTCTCGATCACGCGGGTCGTGTTGCCCTCCATGACCGCGACGCAAGAGTTCGTGGTGCCCAGGTCAATGCCGATGATCTTTCCCATGTTGTTGCTCCTGATGAATGCTTGGATGCTTGGAATCTGTGGATAAGCTGGCCACCTTCAAGGGCGGCGCGCTGTGAATTGGTGAGGAAAGACCAGGTCGCTGCGCGCCCAGGTCTGTCCCCAAGTTGTCAGCGAGGGGCCGCGACGGTCACCAGCGCCGGGCGCAGCACCCGGTCGGCGATCAAAAAGCCCTTTTGCAGCACCGCCACCACCGTGTTGGCGTCCTGCTCGGCCGGCACCACCGAGATGGCCTGGTGCTGGTGGGGGTCGAACTTGGCGCCCGCGGCGGGGTTGATCTCGACGACCTTGTTGCGCTCCAGCGCGCTGGCCAGCTGGCGGCGGGTGGCATGCACGCCTTCCAGCACCGTCTCGATGGCAGCGTTGGGCGTGGCGATGGCGGCCTCCAGGCTGTCCATGACCGGCAGCATGTCCTCGGCGAAGCCCTCGACGGCGAACTTGCGGGCCTTGGCGATGTCCTCTTCGGCGCGGCGGCGCACGTTCTCGACCTCGGCCTTGGCACGCAGATAGGCGTCGCTCATCTCGGCGAGCCGACCTTCCAGCTCGGCGATCTTGGCTGCGGGTTGGGGTTCGGCGGTGGCCGGCTCAGCGGCGGTGCTGGCGGTGTCTTCGGGCAGGGGGTTGTCGTTCGTCATGGCAATCAAGGATCAGAACGGTCGGGAGTTGGGGGGCAATGTCCCGGTTTCAAGAGGGGCATTCGACGGCGCTGATCCGGGTCAACCCGGGTCGTCCCCGTCCAGCGAGGCGGACCAGCGGTTCCAGTCGGCGAGGCGGCGCCGGTCCTGCTTGGTCGGCCGGCCCTGGGCAATGGTGGCGGCGGGCTCGGGCGCCAGACGGCGGGCCTCGGCCGCGGCCTCGCGGGCTGTGATGCTGGCCGGCGTCTCGGCATAGAGGGCCTGGGCTTGCGGCGCCGGCCCGCGCTGCTGCGACAGGCCGCGCACCTCGACCTCGCGGGTGACGGCGCCGATGCGCACGGTCAGCAGGTCGCCCACCTTCACGTCGCGCGCCGGCTTCACCGGTTGGCCGCCCATCCGCACGCGGCCGAGGTTGATCGCGTCCACGGCCAGCGCCCGGGTCTTGTAGAAGCGCGCCGCCCAGAGCCACTTGTCCAGGCGCATTGCCGCCGGCGCGTCGCTCATTGCGCAGCGCCGGCCGCCAGCGCGCGCTGGCGCTGCAGGGCTAGTGTGTCGGCGTGCGGCGCGGTCGTGGGCCAGCCTTGCAGGTGGCGCTGGGCCAGCTCCGCCAGCGCTTGCATGCCGGCAGGATGGTCGTTCAGGCAGGACACGTAGCCGAAGCGCTGGCCGCCGGCCTCCAGGAAGGCGGCGCGCGCTTCCTGGTTGATCTCCTCCAGTGTCTCCAGGCAGTCGGCCGAGAAGCCGGGGCAGATCACGTCGACCGACTTCACGCCCTGCTGCGCCAGCTTGACCAGGCTGGGCTCGGTGTAGGGCCGCAGCCATTTGGCCTTGCCGAAGCGGCTTTGGAAGGTCACCAGCCATTCGCCGTCGCGCAGGCCCAGCGCATCGGCCAGCAGCCGGCCGGTCTTCAGGCATTCGCAGTGGTAGGGGTCGCCCAGGTGCAGCGTGCGCTCGGGCATGCCGTGGAAGCTCATCACCAGCCGCTCGCCGCGGCCCTCGCGCTGCCAGTGATCACGCACCGTCTGGGCCAGCGCGGTGATGTAAGCCGGCTCGTCGTGGTAGCGGTTGATGAAGCGCAGCTCGGGCAGGTGGCGGGTCTTGAGGGCCCAGCGCGCGACCTCGTCGATGACGCTGGCCGTCGTCGCGCCCGAATACTGCGGATAGGCCGGCAGCACCAGCACGCGGCGCACGCCTTCGCGCTTGAGCGCGTCCAGCGTCGCGCCGATGGCGGGCTGGCCGTAGCGCATGGCATAGGCCACCCGCACGCGCAGGCTGCGCTCGCCCAGCAGGTCTTGCAGCAGCCGCGCCTGCCTCTCGGTCCAGACTTTCAGCGGCGAGCCCTCGGGCGTCCAGACGGTGGCGTATTTGGCGGCCGATTTGGCTGGCCGCACGCGCAGGATGATGCCGTGCAGGATCAGCGCCCAGGCCAGCTTCGGGATCTCGACCACCCGCGGGTCGGCCAGGAACTGGGCCAGGTAGCGGCGCAGGGCCGGGGCGGTCGGGGCCTCGGGCGTGCCGAGGTTGCACAGCAGCACGGCCACGTCGGTGGCCAGCGGGCCGGCGGGCGCGGCGCCGTGGCGCTGCAGCGGTTCGGGAGCAAAACGCATGGTGGGGATCAGCGCCGCGAGCGCGGGCCGCCGAAGGCTTGGGGTTCGGTGTCGGCGAAGTGCAGCACCTCGAAACGCACGATGGGCGAGTGCGCGTCGCTGGGCGGTCCGCCCAGGCCGATGACGCCGCTGCCGTGCAGCGTGCAGCTGCCGCGTTTGAGGCTGAGCAGTTCACCCGAGCTGCCGAAGCGCACGTAGGTGCCGTTGTAGGACAGGTCGGTCAGCTCGAAGCTGCTGCCCAGCCAGTCGATGCGGGCGTGCGAGCGCGACACGCGCGCATCGGTGATGCAGTAGGTGGCCTGCACGCTGCGGCCCAGCACGATGGGCATGGCGCCGATGTCGAAGACGCGGTCCAGGTCCTGCCAGATCAGCCGCATGCCGTCGGGCTCGACGGAGCGCATGGGTTCGCCGAACTGCGTGGTCGCATCGTCGCTGCTCAGCGGCGGTGCGGCATCGAGCCGGTACACGTGCACCGGCTCGACGCGGCCGCGCACGGAGATGCGGTCCAGGCTGCGAAAGCGCGCCTTGGACGCGTGGTGCAGGCCGGCGAGCACCTCGGCGGTGACGAGGATCTCGCCGTCGCCGGCATGGTCGATGAGCCGCGCCGCGACGTTGACCGCATCGCCGAAGCAGTCGCCGTTGAGCTCCACCACCTCGCCACGCGCCAGCCCCACCTGCAGCCGCAGCGCCAGCATGGCCGGGTTGCGCATGCGGCGTGCGCGCTGCACGGTCTTCTCCAGCAGCTCCTGCATGCGCTGCGCGGCACGCACGCCGTCGCGCGGCGTCTCGAACGCGGCCATCAGGCCGTCGCCCAGTGTCTTGATCAGGTGGCCGCCGCTTTCCAGCACGGCCTCACTGATCTGGCTGACCGTCTGCGTGACCAGCGCGCTGGCCTCAGCATTGCCGAGGGACTCGTACAGCCCAGTGCTGCCACGCAGGTCGGCGAAGAGGACTGTGCGCTCGCGGATCGCGGTCATGGCGGAAGTTTAGGGCGTGAAAAAAGGCCGGACGCGCCGGCCTTTCATGCGCAGCGATCAGAGGTTGTCCAGATAGGTGCGCAGCTTGTCCGAGCGGCTGGGGTGCTTGAGCTTGCGGATCGCCTTGGCCTCGATCTGGCGGATGCGCTCGCGTGTGACGTCGAACTGCTTGCCCACCTCTTCCAGCGTGTGGTCGGTGCTCATCTCGATGCCAAAGCGCATGCGCAGCACTTTGGCCTCGCGCGGCGTCAGCGAGTCGAGGATGTCCTTCACCACGTCGCGCAGGCCGGCCTGCATCGCGGCGTCGATGGGCGCGGTGTTGTTGGTGTCCTCGATGAAGTCACCCAGGTGGCTGTCGTCGTCGTCGCCGATCGGCGTCTCCATGGAGATCGGCTCCTTGGCGATCTTCATGATCTTGCGGATCTTGTCTTCCGGGATCTCCATCTTCTCGGCCAGCGTCGGCGCGTCCGGCTCATAGCCGAACTCCTGCAGGTGCTGGCGCGAGATGCGGTTCATCTTGTTGATCGTCTCGATCATGTGAACCGGGATGCGGATGGTGCGGGCCTGGTCGGCGATGGAGCGCGTGATGGCCTGGCGGATCCACCATGTCGCATAGGTCGAGAACTTGTAGCCGCGGCGGTATTCGAACTTGTCCACCGCCTTCATCAGGCCGATGTTGCCCTCCTGGATCAGGTCCAGGAACTGCAGGCCGCGGTTGGTGTACTTCTTGGCGATGGAGATCACCAGGCGCAGGTTGGCCTCGATCATCTCCTTCTTTGCGTCACGAGAGGCCTTCTCGCCCTCGTTCATCTTCTTGTTGATTTCCTTCAGGTCATCCAGCGGCACCACGGCCTTGGCCTGGATGTCGATGAGCTTTTGCTGCAGCTCCTGCACCGCGGGCAGGTTGCGGCTCAGGATGGCGCTGTAGGGCTTGCCGGCAGCGACTTCCTTCTCGGCCCACTTCAGGTTCAAGGCGTTCGGCGGGAAGGTCTTGATGAAGTGTTCCTGCGGCATGCCGCACTTGTCGACGACGATCTTGCGCAGCTCGCGCTCGTAGCGGCGCACGTCGTCCACCTGGCTGCGCAGGATGTCGCACAGCTTCTCGATGGTCTTGACGGTGAAGCGGATCGTCATCAGCTCGCTGCTGATCGCCTCCTGGGCCTTGTTGTAGGCCGGCGACTTGTAGCCATCCTTCTCGAAGGCCTTGCGCATCTTGTCGAAGCTGGCGCTGATGAGATCGAACTTCTCCAGCGCCGCGGTCTTGAGCTCCTCGAGCTTCTTGGTCAGCGCCTTGGAGCCGCCGTTGCCGTCGTCGTCGTCTTCCTCGTCGAACTCGTCGAAGTCTTCCTCGGCCACGTAGTCGTCGGCCTCGTCCTCGGCGACAAAGCCGTCGACGACGTCGGAGATCTGCATTTCGCCCGCGCGGATCTTGGCCGCCATCTCCAGGATGTGGGCGATGGTTGTCGGCGAGGCCGAGATGGCCAGCATCATGGCCTGCAGACCGCCTTCGATGCGCTTGGCGATCTCGATCTCGCCTTCACGCGTCAGCAACTCCACCGTGCCCATCTCGCGCATGTACATGCGCACCGGATCGGTCGTGCGGCCGAACTCGGAGTCCACCGTGGACAGCGCGGCTTCGGCCGCTTCCTCGGCCTCCTCCTCGGTCGATGTGGTCGTCGCGTTGCCCTGGATCAGCAGCGTGGCGGCGTCGGGCGCCTGCTCGTAGACCGCGATGCCCATGTCGTTGAGCATGGACACGATGGCTTCGAGGATTTCGTCGTTGACCAGTTTCTCGGGCAGGTGGTCGCTGATTTCCTGGTGCGTCAGGTACCCGCGCGTCTTGCCCATCTTGATGAGGGTCTTCAGCTCCGTGCGGCGCTTGACGGCCTCCTCTTCGGTCAGCGCGGTTTCCTCCAGCCCGAACTCGCGCATCAGCGCCCGCTCCTTGGCGCGGCTGACCTTCATGCGCAGCGGCTTGGCCTTGACCGCCTCCTCTTCGACCGCGGCGGCCTCCTCGACTTCAGGCTCCTCGCCCTCCAGCTCGGCGTCGATGTCGGAGAAGTCTTCCTCATCGTCGACGGTCTTCTTGCCGCCGGCTTTCTTGGACGTCGTCTCCGCCTTGGGCTTGCGACCGCGCCTGGGCTTGTCCTCGTCGCCGGCCTTGGTGGCCTTGGCGGCAGGCTTGGCCGCCGCCTTGGTGGTCTTGGCGGGCGCGTCGGCTGCGGCCTTGGCGGCCGACTTCTTCTTGGGCTCCTCGGCGGGAGCGGGACTGGCCTTGGTCGCGGTCTTCTTGGCGGTCATGCAGGTCTTTCGAGGGGTTGCGCGGTCAATTCAGAAATGCAGCAGCCACCGCAGCCGGCCCGGGCTCGGCGTCAAGCCGGCGGGGCTGGGGGCGGTGGCTTTCACCGTCCGGGTTTCAGAGAGGGACCCGGACGTGGCGCGAACAAGCTGGCGTGATCGTTTGGAGTGCAGAGGTGGCGGATGTGGTGGCCTTCAAAACCGTATGGGTTGCCTTGTTTCGCAAGGTGGCCGGGCCCGGCATCGCTCTGCCGTCACTCTTGTTGACGCGCGCGGAAAGCAAAGGATTATCAGCCATCCGGGGCTGAATTGCAAAACTGTGCCAGCGGCGCCTCAGCCCGGCGCCACGCCGTGGCGCTCGCGCAGCCGCGCCAGCGCTTCCAGCGCGCGCCGTCTGTCCTCATCGGTGGCGCCACTGCCGGCCGGCAGCGCGGCCGGCACGCGGGCGCGCAGTTCGGCCACCGCGCGGGCCAGGTCGCCGGCCGGGTCGGGCTCCTCGATGCCCAGTTCCTGGAAGGGGTGTACGAGGCGCTGCGCCGCGTCGCCCAGGCCGTGCGCCGCCAGGCCGGCCTGCACCGCGGCCCAGGGGCTGGGCCCATGGTGGGTCAGGTGGCGCTCCAGCCAGTGCACCAGGTCGCCGTGGACGCCGGGCAGGTCGTGCAGCAGCGCGCGGTCTTCCTCGGCCAGCGTGTCCCAGAGCTCGCTGTGCTGCAGCAGCAGGCGCACGGCGTGGTCGGTGGGCGTAGGCGGGACCTTGCGCGGCCCGGCCGGGCGAGGCTCGGATTGCCGTTCGCGGCGGGATTTCCAGTCGCCCTTGCCGCGCCATTCGGACTTGGGCTGCCAGCGCGGCCGTTCCGCGGGTGCTGCGGCGCCGGGCGCGGCCTCGGTGGGCGCGCTCGACTCCCCGCCCCACAAGGCCTGCAGCTCCGCCTCGGGAAGTTGCCCCTGGCGCGCGATTTCGCCCAGCAGTTGGCGCCGCAGCAGGCCGTCGGGCAGCAGGTTCCACAGCGGTCGTGCCTGGTTGAGCATGCGCGCGCGGCCCTCGGGCGTGGCCAGGTCGCAGCCCTCGCCGGCCACGCTGATCAGCTGGCGTGACAGCGGCACGGCGTCCTCGATGCAGCGCTCGAAGGCGTCGGCGCCCAGTTCGCGGACGTAGGAGTCCGGGTCGTGCTCGGGCGGCAGGAACAGGAAGCGGATGGTGCGCGACTCGCTGGCATGCGGCAGCGCCGCCTCCAGCGCGCGCGCGGCGGCACGGCGGCCGGCGGCGTCGCCGTCGAAGCTGAAGACCACCGATTCGGTGAAGCGGAACAGCTTCTGCACATGCTCCGCCGTGCAGGCCGTGCCCAGCGTGGCGACCGCATTGCCGAAGCCGTGCTGGGCCAGCGCGACGACGTCCATGTAGCCCTCGACCACCAGCGCATAGCCGCGCTGGCGCATGGCCTGGCGGCCCTCGAACAGTCCGTACAGCTCGCGGCCTTTGTGGAACACCGGCGTCTCGGGCGAGTTCAGGTACTTGGGCTCGCCCTTGTCCAGCACGCGGCCACCGAAGCCTATGACCTCGCCCTGCACGTTGCGGATCGGGAACATCACCCGGTCGCGGAAGCGGTCGTAGCGTTTGGCCTCCTCGGCTGGCTCTGCATCGGGGGTGATCACCAGGCCCGACTCCACCAGCTGCGGGTCGTCGTAGGCTGGGAAGCCGCTGGCCAGCGAGCGCCAGCCCTCGGGCGCATAACCCAGCCCGAAGCGGGCGGCAATCTGGCCCGTCAGGCCGCGGCCCTTGAGGTAGGCCACCGCGCGCGGCGACTTGCGCAACTGGGCCTTGTAGAACTCCGCGGCGCGGCCCAGCACGTCGGTCAGGCTTTGCTGCCTGGCCTTCTCGGCCTTGGCGCGCTCGCGCTGCTCGGGGCTGCGCTCATCCTGCGGTACGACCATCCCGACCTGCTGGGCCAGGTCTTCCACCGCCTCGACGAAGCTGGCGCCGGTGTGCTCCATCAGAAAGCCAATGGCGTTGCCATGCGCGCCGCAGCCGAAGCAGTGGTAAGTCTGGCGGCTGGGGCTGACGATGAAGCTCGGTGACTTCTCGCCATGGAAGGGGCACAGGCCCTTGTGGTTGATGCCCGCCTTCTTCAGGTCGACATGGCGCCCCACCAGGTCGACGATGTCGACGCGGGCCAGCAGGTCATGGATGAAGCCTTGGGGGATCACCCCCTGAGTTTACGGATGGGCGCGGGTGGCCTGGGTTGGCGCCCGGGGCCAGTCGCTGCGACCGAAGGCCGCCATCCAGCCGGGCAGGGCGGCCGCAGGCATGGCTGCGGCGATGCCGTTGCCCTGGGCCAGCCGGCAGCCCAGCCGCAGCAGCTCGCGCGCATGGGCGCGGCTCTCGACACCTTTGGCCAGCACCGCACAGCCGAGGTTGCGGCCCAGGCCGATGACGCTCTCCACCAGCGACAAGTCCTGTGCATCGCCCAGCATGCCCTGCACGTAACTGCGGTGCAGCTTCAAGGTGTCGACGGACAGCAGCTTCAGCGACGCCAGCCGCGTGTAGGCGGCGCCGAAGTCGTCCAGCGCAATGCCCACGCCCAGCGCCAGGCAGCGCTGGATCAGCGCCTGCGTGGCCGCGGTCTCGGCCAGCGCGTCGGTCTCCAGCACGTCCAGGTGCAGCAGATGGGCCATCTCGGGCGGCTGACGCTGGACGAGTTCCTGCAGCCGCTGCGGGAAATCAGGCTGGCTGAGCTGGCGCGCGCCGACGTTGACGCTGACCTGCAGGCCACGGCCGCCGTTGATCCCCTCGCGCTGCCAGGTGGCGGCCTGCGCCAGCGCTTGCTCGATGACCCAGTCACCGATCTGCACGGCCAGGCCGGTGTTGCCGGCAGCGGGCAGGAACAGCGCCGGCGTCAGCAGGCCGCGGTCGGGGTGCTGCCAGCGCAGCAACGCTTCCACCCCCACCACCTGGCCGGTGCGCAGGTCCACCTGGGGTTGGTAGTGCAGCACCAGCTCGCCGCTGTCGAGGGCGCGCTGCAGCCGCGCGACGGCGATCAGGCTGGCCTCCTCGCGCTCGTCCATCGACGGGTCGTGGAAATGCACGGCGCCGCGGCCGCTGCGCTTGGCGCGGAACAGCGCGTTGGCGGCGTGGCGCAACAGGGTCTCGGGGGCGGCGTCGTCGAGAGGGTAGAGCGTGGCGCCGACGCTGGCGCCAATCTCCAGCGCCACGCCGTCGCCGATGCGGCTCTCGCGGATGGCCACCGGCGTCGAGAGCACCGCCAGCAGGCGTTCGATGGCACGCTGGCCCTCCTCTGGGGTCTGCACACGCAGCAGCACGGCGAACTCGTCGCCGTGCAGGCGGGCCAGGTGGTCGGCCGTGTCCGGCCATGCGCCGCGCGCCCCGCGCAGGGTGGCCTGCAGGCGCTCGCTGAGCTGGCGGAAGATGGCGTCGGCGATCAGCGGGCCGTAGTCGCTATTGACGCGGGCGAAATCGTCGAGGTCGATGAGGGCCACCACCAGCTTGAAGCCGTCGCGGTTGGCCGCCGCCATGGCCTGGGGCAGCAGGCGCACGAACTCGTCGCGGTTGGGCAGGCCGGTGGCCAGGTCGAAGCGCTGGCTGCGGCGCAGCAGTTCCTGTTGGCGCAGGCTCTCGCCCAGGTCGGTCAGGCTCAGCAGCCGCCAGCGCGGTGGGACGCCATCGGGCTCGGGCACAGCGCTGATGCGCACCTGGAACACATGCTGGCCGCCGTCCTCCAGGGCCACCTGCAGCCGGCCGTTCCAGGCTTCGCCGGCACCCAGCCGCGCCTGCAGCTCGCTGGCGTCTTGGCCGCTGCGCTGCAGGTTGGTGGCCGCCAGCGGAGCGGCCAAGCGGCCCACCAGCGTCTCCCGGGATGCATGCATGAGCTCGCAATAGGCCGGGTTGACCTCGACGACGCGCGACTGCGTGTCCAGCACGGCCAGCCCTTCACCCGACTGCTGGAACAGCGTGGCGGCCAGCCGCTCGCGCTCCTCGGCGGTATGGCGCCAGCTGACGTCGGCCAGCGTCAGGATGAGGCCGCGCGCCCGACCGCGGCGGTCGCGCTGCGGCACATGGGCTTGCAGCTCATGCCAGCGCCAGTCGCCGCCGTCGGCGGCCAGACGCAGCGACAGGCTCAGTTGGTCGCGTGCGGCGCCGGCCAGCAGCTCGCGGATGGCGCTGCGCACCGTGTTGCGGTCGCGCGGGTGGGCCACGCGCACCCAGTCCAGCGGGCCCGTGCCCGGCGCGGCGGCCGGGTCCAGCGGAGTGGTCAGAACCAGCCAGCGTGCAGATGCGTGGTGCCGCCCCTCGGGCAGACGCCATTCGGCGAGTGCCAGGCCCTGCGCCTCCAGCGCGCTGCGCCAGGCGTCGCGCTCGTGCAGCTGATGGCGGCTGATGGCGATGACGAGCAGCGGCAGCACGGCCAGCAGTGCGCCCGAGCCATAGTCCAGCGGCGTGACAGCCGCCGTGGCAGCCCACAGCAGCAGCAGGGCCGTGCCCAGGCGGGCGTTGTCGCGCGGCGCGGCCTGCAGCGCGTGCAGCGACAGCAGCAGATGCGGCAGCAAGGCCAGGCCCGCGTTGCCGTGCAGCCCTGGCAGCAGCGGGGCGGCCTGGGCCAGCAGCGCGGCGCCGGCCAGGCCGCGCGCCAGCCAGTGGCTGTTGCGGCGCGGCCGCTGAGCACTGGCCTGCAGCGCGGTCCCCATGCTCACTAGCCCCAGTGACCAGGCGGCCGCCAGCGGCAAAGCGTCGCCCCAGCCGCTGCCCAGGCCGTGCAGCACCGCCGCGGCCGGCAGTGCCGCGAGCAGCGGCGCGGCCAAGCCGGCCAGCGCCAGGAAGCTCAGCGCCTCGTGGCGGCGCTTGAGCTGTCCGCTCAGGCCCAGCCTGCGCAGAAGGCTGCGCCGCAGCAACAGCGCGAACAGCGGCAGGGCCAGCACGCTCAGCAGGGGCGCAGCCGCCGCGATGGCCGCCGCGGCCCGGTTCGGCGATGGCAGCAGGGGCAGCCCGCAGCCCAGCAGCAAGCCCGCCATGGCCAGCGGCAACACCCAGGCGCTGAGCCGCCACAGCACGGTCAGGCCCAGCGCGCTGATGATCAGTGGCAGCAGCAGTTGCGGCGCCGGCAAGGCCTGGGCGGGCTGCGGCAGGTTCAACCAGCCCGGCAGGTGCGGCCCGGCCAGGGTCCAGGCGATGAGGAGGCCGCCGGCCAGGCCGGCCAGTGCCGCCAGGGCAGCGCGGCGCAGGCGGTGCAAGCCGCGCCTATCGCGGATACGGCGCGGACCGGGCGGCAGCGTCGTGGGCGGCGGCGCGTGCGTCGTGGCTTGGGCGTCCGTGGCGACCCCGCTCAGGGGCAGGCTGGCCATGCCTCAGCAGTGCCCCGGCATGACCGACGCCAGCCGCGGCGCGACCCGGTAGCGGCGGGGGCGGTGCGGTTGGCGTGGTGTGACGAAAGGCATGCGCCGAGTTTAGGCATGTGGCGGCGCGAAAAGAAAAGGGCCATCCCGAGGATGGCCCTGATTTGCGGCGCGGCCCGGCGGCGACCGTGCTGCGGCCTGGCAGGTATCAGACGGCGAAATCGCTCAGCTTGGCGCCGCCGGCAATCGCGGCTTTCAGCCACTTGGGTTGCAGGCCACGGCCGCTCCAGGTTTCGCCTGTGGCCTGATTGCGATACTTGGCCGCCACCTTGGACACCCTGGCCTGCTTGGGCGTGCGCACGCTCAGATCGGCAACGGTCAGGCCGTATTCGCTCATCAGCGATTTGACCTTGGCAATGGCCTCGCCGCGTTCCCGTTCCTTGGTTAGCCTGATCTGCTCGTCCAGCGCGGCACGCTGGGCCAGGAGTTCCTTGAGACTGGACATGCTGCTATTCCTCTTACGATTTGAGCGTGGATACCCGCTGCGTTGGCGCGGCGGCCCGGGAGTGCTGCGGGCCGCTCGGCCTTGAGTATCTCCACGGGCGAAATTAAATCGCGTAGTGGGGATTATGGCAAGAGTTTCGCGTTGGTCGGCCGCGACGGGTTTCCATTCGATTGTGAAGGATTTGGATACACCATTCCCCGAATCGAGAGGCCCGCTGTGCGGGCGAAAAACCTGATCGGCGCACTGGTACGCGAAGCAGTGCGGGCTGTATTGGCGTTCAATTCGCTAGGCGGTTGACGGTAAAGCCAGCAACACGCGCAGCGGATAGAGGGGCCTCAGTGGGTGGGCGGGACGTAGCCAGCCACGGTCTCGGCGCCGGCGCCGAAGAAAAACTGCTCAGCCTGGCGCATTAGGTATTGGCGGGCACGCAGATCGGCGAGGTTCAGGCGGTTTTCATTGACCAGCATGGTCTGGTGCTTCATCCAGGCCGCCCAGGCTTCCTTGCTGATGTTTTCCCACACCTTCTTGCCGAGTTCGGTATGAAGCGGGTAGGGGGGGAAGTCCAAGCCTTCGGCTTCCTTCTTCAGATAGGCACATTGGACGGTGCGGGGCATGACGGACTCCTGAGACGCGGAAATGGAAAACGCCGGCACTTTAGCGCGGCGCTCATTTGACGGTGTGGGACGGGGCTAGGCGAAGCGTTTGACCAGCACCTGCGAGCGGCGGTCCCAGTTGTATTTACGCTTGCGCTCTTCGGGCAGCCATTCGGGATCGACCTGCTGGAATCCGCGCTTGATGAACCAGTGCATGGTGCGGGTGGTCAGCACGAAGATGCTGTCCAGCCCCATGGCCTTGGCGCGCTGTTCGATGCGCTTGAGCAGGCGGTCGCCATCGCCCTGACCCTGCACTTCGGCGGACACGGTCAGCGCGGCCATTTCGGCGGTGCGGGCCTCGACGTAAGGGTAGAGCGCCGCGCAGCCGAAGATGACGCCGTCGTGCTCGATGACGGTGTAGGCCTCGATGTCGCGTTCGATCTCGGTACGGCTGCGCTTGACCAGGGTGCCGTCGCGCTCGAAGGGCTCGATGAGCTTGATGATGCCGGCGACGTCGTCCGAGGTGGCTTCGCGCAGGCTCTCCAGTTTCTCGTCCACGACCATGGTGCCGATGCCGTCGTGCGTGTAGACCTCCTGGAGCAGCGCGCCATCGACGGAGAACGGGATGATGTGCGAGCGTTCGACGCCTGCCCGGCAAGCCTCGGCGCAGTGGCGCAGGTAGAAGGCGGGGTCGGTCGGCTCGGGGTAGGGCGCCGCGTTGGCCAGCATGCGCTCGGCGTCGGCCAGGGCCAGCTCGGTGTCGATGGGGCTGTCCGGGTCGGCCGGGTTCTCGCGCACGCCGGCGCATTCGCAGACGAACAGCAGCTTGTCGGCCTGCAGCGCGATGGCCGTCGACGTGGCCACGTCTTCCATGCTGAGGTTGAAGGCCTCGCCGGTGGGTGAGAAGCCGAAGGGCGACAGCAGCACGATGGCGCCGATGTCAATGGCACGCTGGATGGCCGCGCCGTCGACCTTGCGCACCAGGCCCGAGTGCTGGAAGTCCACGCCGTCGACGATGCCGACTGGCCGGGCGGTCAGGAAGTTGCCCGACACCACGCGCACGGTGGCGTTGGCCATGGGCGTGTTCGGCAGGCCCTGGCTGAAGGCGGCCTCGATCTCGAAGCGCAGCTGGCCGGCGGCCTCCTGGGCGCAGTCCAGCGCGATGGCGTCGGTGATGCGCCGGCCGTGGCTGTAGCGCGGTGTCTGGCCCTTGGCGGCCAGCTGCTCGTTGACCTGGGGCCGGAAGCCGTGCACCAGCACGATCTTGATGCCCATGGCGTGCAGGATGGCCAGGTCCTGCACGAAGGCGTTGAGCCGGCCCGCGGCCACCAGTTCGCCCGGCATGCCCACCACGAAGGTTTCGCCGCGATAGGCGTGGATGTAGGGTGCCACCGAGCGGAACCAGGGCACGAAGGTGTGGGTGAAGACGAGACCGGTCATGGGGCGCAATTCTCGGGCCTGCGGGACAATCCAGGCGCAATGAGTTCCGAATCTGCCAAGGGCCGGTTGCCTCAACCGGCTCTTTCCATTTCCTTTCCCGAATCGCTGCCGGTGTCGTCGCGTCGCGACGAGATCATGGCCGCGCTGGCCGAGCACCAGGTCGTCATCGTCTGTGGCGAAACGGGCTCGGGCAAGACCACGCAGCTGCCCAAGATCGCGCTGGCGATGGGCCGTGGCCGCTTGAATGGCGGCGGCCTGATCGGCCACACCCAGCCCCGGCGCATCGCCGCCAGCAGCGTGGCCAAGCGCATTGCCGAGGAGCTGAAGACGCCACTGGGCGAGGTGGTGGGCTACAAGGTCCGCTTCCAGGATCGTCTCGCCAGCGGCGCCTCGGTCAAGCTGATGACGGACGGCATCTTGCTGGCCGAGACGCAGAGCGACCCGCTGCTGCGCGCCTATGACACGCTGATCATCGACGAGGCCCACGAGCGCAGCCTCAACATCGACTTCCTGCTGGGCTATCTGCGCGAGCTGCTGCCGCGTCGGCCGGACCTGAAGGTCGTCGTCACCTCGGCCACCATCGACGCCGAACGCTTCGCGAAGCATTTCCAGAGTGCCAAGGGGCCGGCGCCGGTGCTCATGGTGTCGGGCCGCCTTTACCCCGTTGAGCAGCGTTATCGGCCGTTCGAGGAAAGTCGCGAGTACGACCTCAACGACGCCATCTGCGACGCCGTGGACGAACTGTGGCGCGAGGGGCCGGGCGACGTGCTGGTGTTCTTGCCCGGCGAGCGCGAGATTCGTGAGGCGGCGCAGGCTCTGAGGAAGCACCATCCGGCGGGCGTGGAGATCCTGCCGCTGTTCTCGCGGCTGTCCGAGGCGGAGCAGAACAAGGTCTTCGAGCCGCATGGTGCGCGCCGCATCGTGCTGGCGACCAACGTGGCCGAGACCTCGCTGACCGTGCCCGGCATCCGCTACGTCATCGACCCTGGCCTGGCACGCGTCAAGCGCTACAGCTACCGCAACAAGGTCGAGCAGTTGCTGATCGAGAACATCAGCCAGGCGGCAGCCAATCAGCGCGCCGGCCGCTGCGGCCGGGTCAGCAACGGCATCTGCGTGCGCCTCTACAGCGAGAAGGAGTTCAACGAGCGGCCCAAGTTCACCGACCCTGAAATCCTGCGCAGCAGCCTGGCCGGCGTCATCCTGCGCATGAAGTCGCTGCAGCTCGGCGAGGTGGAACGTTTCCCCTTCATCGAGCCGCCGCGGCCCAAGGCGATTGCCGACGGCTACCAGTTGCTCGGCGAGTTGGGCGCCATCGACGATGCCAACGAGCTGACCAGCCTGGGCCGCGAGCTCGCCCGTCTGCCGTTGGACCCGCGCGTGGGGCGCATGATCCTGGAGGCGCGACAGCGCCAGGCGCTGACCGAGGTGCTGATCATCGCCGCGGCGCTCAGCGGTCAGGACGTGCGCGACCGCCCGCAGGAGCAGGCCCAGGCGGCAGACGAGAAGCACAAGAAGTTCGACGACGAGCGGTCGGAGTTCATGGGCTATCTCAAGCTGTGGAAGTGGCTGGACGAGAGCCGGGGCGGCCACGGGACGGAGCACAAGCTGTCCCACCGCAAGCATGAGGCGCTGCTGCGCGAGAACTTCATCAGTCCGCGCCGTGTGCGCGAGTGGCGCGACGTGCATTCGCAGCTGCAGACCGTCGTGGCCGAGCATGGCTGGCGGCTCAACCAGAGCCCGGCCACCTACGAGCAGATCCACCTGTCCATGCTGGCCGGCCTGCTGGGCAACATCGGCTGCAAGAGCGAGGACGAGGACTGGTACCTCGGCGCGCGCGGCATCAAGTTCTGGCGCCATCCGGGCGCGCACCTCAGCAAGAAGCCGGGTCGCTGGATCGTCGCGGCCGAGCTGGTCGACACCTCGCGGCTGTACGGCCGCGGGCTCGCCAACATCGAGCCGCAGTGGCTGCCACCGATTGCCGGGCACTTGATCAAGACACAGCTGCTGGAGCCGCATTGGGAGAAGAAGGCCGCCGAGGTCGTCGCGCTGGAGCGGGCGACGCTCTATGGCATCGTGCTGTACAGCGGCAAGCGCGTGAACTTCGGCCGCGTGGATGCCAAGACCGCGCGCGAGATCTTCATCCGTGAAGCTCTCGTCAATGACGAACTGCCGGAGGACCTGGTGCGCCAGCTGCCCTTCATCGGGCACAACCGCCGCCAGATCGCCAAGGTCGAGGCCTTGGAGCACAAGTCGCGCCGCCAGGACGTGCTGGTGGACGACGAGCTGATCTACGCCTTCTACGACGACAAGCTGCCGGCCCATGTGTTCAGCGGTGCGACGCTGCTGAAGTGGTGGCGCGAGGCCAGCAAAGCCGACGACAAGCTGCTGCAGCTCAGTCAGGACGAGCTGATGCGCCACGAGGCCGCGGGCGTCACCAGCGAGGCCTTCCCCAAGGTCATCCGCCTGGGCGGCGTGGACTGCGCCGCGAGCTACCTGCACCAGCCGGGCGACGCCCGCGACGGCCTGACGGTGACCGTGCCCATCTTTGCGCTCAACCAGGTCAGCGAGGAGCGTGCCGAGTGGCTGGTGCCGGGCATGCTGGCCGCCAAGGTCACGGCGCTGCTGAAGAGCCTGCACCAGAAGCCGCGCGCGCGGCTCACGCCGCTGCCGGACTTCGTGGCCGAGTTCATCGAACTCAACCCCTTTGGCCAGGGCAGCCTGGTGGAGGTGCTGCTGAAGGCGGTCAGGGAGCGCACCCAGCTGGCGGTGCAGCGCAATGACTTCAAGCTGGAGCAACTGCCGCCGCATTTGTTCATGAACTTCCGCGTCGTCGACGAGCATGGCCGCCAGCTCGGCCAGGGTCGGCAGCTCGCCGCACTGAAAGCGGAGCTGGGCGGGCAGGCGAGATCGGCCTTTCAGGCGCTGGCGGCGCTGAAGCTGCCAGCCAAGGACGAGGCGCCCAGGCCCGTGTCGGCAGTGGGCAAGGGCGTGTGCGCCGAGGTCGCGGCGAAGCGGCCCGAGCCGGCCCGCGACGCCAGCCAGGCATACACGGACTGGACCTTCGGCGAACTTCCCGAGCTGCTGGAAGTGCGCAAGGGTGGGCAGACGCTGATCGGCTTCCCGGCCCTGATTGACAAGGGCACCCATGTCGAGATCGAGGTGTTCGACGAGCCCGAGGTGGCTGCCGCCCGGCATCGCGCCGGCCTGCGCCGGCTGGTGGCGCTGCAGCTGAAGGAGCCGCTGAAGTTCCTCGAAAAGAACATTCCCGACCTGCAGCGCATGTCCGTGCTCTATATGGGCCTGGGCACGGCCGAGGAGCTGCGCGATCAGCTCATCAGCGTCGCGCTGGACCGCGCCTTCCTGGCCGACCCGCTGCCCACCGACCCGATCAGTTTCAAGAAGCGCATCGAGGAGGGGCGCAGCCGGCTGAACCTGATCGCGCAGGAGGTGGCGCGCGCCGTGCATGCGGTGCTGCAGGAGCTGGCCAATGCCAGCCGCAAGCTCAAGGACGCCCGCCCGCCCAAGGATGTGGCCGACGACATCACGGCCCAGCTGCAGCGCCTGGTACCGAAGCGCTTCGCGCTGGACACGCCCTGGCCCCAACTGCAACACCTGCCGCGCTACCTGAAGGCGGTCACCGCGCGGCTGGACAAGCTGCGCGCCGACCCGGTCCGCGACGCCAGGCTGATGGCCGAGATCAGGCCGCTGGAGCAACGCTACACGCGCCGGCTGGCGGAGCTGAAGGGCGTGAAGGACGCGCGGCTGGACGACTTCCGCTGGCAGCTGGAGGAACTGCGCGTCAGCCTGTTCGCCCAGGAGCTGCGCACGCCACAGCCGGTCAGCGTGAAGCGACTCGACAAAGTCTGGAGTCAGCTCACAGGCTGAGGGGCGTACGAGCCACCGGTCGGGGCGTTGTGCGTGAGCGGCTTCACGCTTTGGGCGCCTGGCGCGCGGCTGCACAGGAAATCCGCCGCATTTCGACGCTTGGTTGCAGGCTCGACCCCGCTAGCCTGGAGTCCAATGCGGGTGTTACATCTGTTGCAGCAGCCAGCCGTCATTTCTTGTGTCTGAGCCCAGCCCTGTCGCCCCACCTAGCTCGTTGCGAAGCTTCGGCCGCTTCGAGCTGCGCGCGCTGTTGTCCAAGAGTGCGCGCAGTCTGATCTGGCTCGTCTTCGATCCCCGCCATGGCCAGGAGCTGATGCTGTGCATGCCGCGCGAGAAGCCCAACAGCGCGCCGGCCCTGGAGCATTGGCTGCGCATGGCCCATGGCGTCGAGCGCTTGCAGCATCCGCACCTCGCGCCGCCCTTCGAGATCGGTCAGGTCGAGAACTGGCCCTTCGTGGCCTACGAGCGTGCATTGGGCGAGACGCTGGACGAGCGGCTGGCCCGCCAGAGCGCGCCCCTGCCCATCGATGCCGCCGGCTGGGTGGCCCAGTTGCTGGAAGGTCTGGCCTTTGCCCATGAGGCTGGCCATGCCCACCGCGACATCCAGTGCGCCAGTCTGGTCATCGATGCGGCCGACAAGGTGCGCCTCATCGGCCTGGAGGTCGCGCAGGAGATGGTCCCGGCCAACGTGGACTTCAACACCGTCACACGCCGCGCGGTGCGCGAGTCGGCGGAGGAAGACGTGCTGTGCGTGGGGCTGCTGCTGCACCGCATCCTCAGCGGCCGGCCGGTGCTGGAGCAGAACGACCTGCAGGCCGTGGTGCAGCAGATGCAGCCACTGGGCCGCGAACTGGTGCGGCTGGGCTGGGAGACGCCCCATCCCATCCCCGACCCGCTGCGCGTGATCTGCAACCGCGCCACCGACCGCCAGACCCGCCAGCGCTATCACCTGGCCCGCAGCTTCCTGCGCGCACTGGACGGCTGGCGCCAGGCCGCCGCGCACGACGACGGCGGCCCCATCGTGCTGTTGCTGGACAAGCTGCAGCGCGTGGGCCACCTGCCCACCACCATCAGCGGGTTGCATCGCTTCACGGCCGGCTCGGGCCTGGAGGCCCAGCATGTCAGCGCGCTGTCGGAGTTTGTGCTCAAAGACATGGCGCTCAGCCTGGAGCTGGTGCGCCGCGTCAACAACGCGCTGCGGCAGAGCGGCCATGTGGGCGAGACCATCCTGAACATGCAGCGCGCCATCCAGATGTTGGGCCTGAACGGCCTGCAGTACGCGGCCAATGCGCTCAAGCCCTGGCCCGGCCCGCTGCAGCCCGTGGCCGCCGAGATGCTGCGTCAGCTGATGGCGCGCGTGACCAAGGCCTGCCAGGTGGCGCAGGCGCTGCGGCCGGCCGGCTATGACGGCGAGGTGGTGCACCTCATCACGCTGATGCAGAACCTGGGACGGTTGCTGGTTCAGTACCACTTCCCAGAGGACGCCCAGCAGATTCGCCAGCTGATGGTGCCGCCCGAACCCACCGAGGAGCAGCCCAACCCGCCCGCGATGAGTGAGCAGGCGGCCGCCTATGCGGTGCTGGGCTGCGACCTGGACACGCTGGGAGCGGCCGTCGCGCGCCATTGGGGACTGGGCGACGAGCTGCTGCACATGATCCGCCGCGCGCCGCTGGACGCACCCGTGCACCCGCCGCGCAGCGATGCCGATGCGCTGCGCCTGACCGCCAGCCTGGCCAACGAGCTGGTCGATGCGCTGGGCCGCCCCGAGGCCAAGCGCCGCGCGGCCGTGGAGGTCGCCACGCGGCGCTATGCCAAGGCCCTGGGACTGGGGCTGCGCGAGGTCTTGGAAGCGCTCAACCCCAGCGCCGAGCAGCCCGGCGCCGAGGCGTCCACGGCGCCACCCGCTGACGCGGCCGCGCCCGCGGGCTCGCTGCGCGAGCGGCTGGCTCGCCGCAGCACATCCTGACGCAAGCGGCCATGGCGGACGACCTGCCCCAACTGGGCCGCTTCAAGCTGCTGCAGCGCCTGGGCGAGGGCGCGCAGGCCACCGTATGGCTGGCGCACGACCCGCTGCTGGACCGCGAGGTCGCCGTCAAGCTATTGAAGGCCCAGGCGCTGGCCGCCAGCGCGCCCGGCGCAGTGGACGAATGGCTGCACGAAGCGCGCGCCGTGTCGCGGCTGACGCATCCCAACATCGTGCCCGTCTTCGAGGCCGACACCCAGGGCGTTCGGTCCTACATGGTGTTCGAGTATGTGCCCGGCGGCACGCTCAGCCAGCGCCTGCGTGCCGGCCCGCCGCTGAGCGCGGCCGAGGCCGTCACGCTGACGCTGGGCGTGCTGGACGGCCTCAGCGCCGCCCACGCCGCTGGCCTGGTGCACCGCGACCTCAAGCCCAGCAACATCCTGCTGGACGCCAGCGGCCGCGCGCGTGTGATGGACTTCGGCATCGCCGCACGCCTGTCACCGCACGCCCAGCATCCGGCGCACATCGTCGGTACGCCCGGCTACATCTCGCCCGAGGCCGCACGCGGCGCGCCGCCGCATCCGCAGATGGACGTGTTCGCGGCCGCCGTCATGCTCGCCGAGATGCTCAGCGGCCAGCGCCTCAACCACGACCCCGACCCTTGGCGCGCCATCCAGCGCGTGCAGACCACCGACTTGGTCCTGCCCTCGGGCCTGGACAGCAGCGTGGACGATGCGCTGCGCAGCATCGTGCAGCGCGGCCTGGCGCGCGAGCCTTCGGCGCGCTGGCCCAGCGCCCAGCAGATGCGTGACGCGCTGGCTGCCTGGCTGCGGCCCGTGGCCGAGCCCGACGCCGACGCGCACGACGCGCCGGTGCTGGACTTCCTGCTGCGCCGCATGCGGCACAAAAGCGACTTCCCGGCACTGTCCGACGCGATCGGCCGCATCCAGCGCCTGACGCAGTCCGAGAACGCGAGCCTGGCCAGCCTGTCCAACGAGATCTTGACCGACGTGGCGCTGACGCAGAAGTTGCTGCGCCTGGTCAACAGCGCCGCCTACCGGCATGTCGGCGGTGGCGGCGTCAGCACCGTGTCGCGGGCCGTCGCGCTGATCGGCTTTGCCGGCATTCGCAACCTGGCGTTCAGCCTGGTGCTGCTGGAGCGCATGGAGAACAAGGCCCATGCACAGCGGCTGCGCGAGGAGTTCCTGCGTTCGCTGATGGCCGCCTCGCTGGCCCGCGAGCTGTGCGCCAGCCCGCGCGAGGCCGAGGAGGCTTTTCTGGGCGCCATGCTGCACCACCTCGGCCGCACGCTGACCGAGTTCTACTTCCCCGAGGAGGCCAACGCGGTGCGCCGCCTGTGCAGCGCGGCTGACGCGGGCGTCGAGCCGCTCAGCGAGGCGGCGGCGTCGGCGCAGGTGCTGGGCATGAGCTACGAGGCCCTGGGCCTGGGCGTGGCGCGCCAGTGGGGCCTGCCCGAGAGCCTGCAGCGCGCCATGCGCCGGCCGCTGGGTGATCCGCCGACCAGGCTCATCGAGGATGCCGCCGAGCGCCTGCGCTGGCTGGCCCGTGCCGCCAACGACATGGCCGACGTCATCCTGCACACGCCGCCCGAGCATGCCCACGCCAAGCTCAAGGCGCTGGCGCAGCGCCATGCGCGCGCCTTGGGCATCAGCGCCGAGGGCTTTGAGAATGCCGCCGACACGGCGCGCCAGCATCTGACCCGGATGACCCAGGCCATGGAGCTGCGCCTGCCGCAGCACTCCCCGGGCCAGCGGCTGCTCGCGCCGGTGACGCCGTCGGTGCACGACTCGCTGACCGCGCACGAGCTGGCGCCCACGCAGGTGCTGGAGCGCCCTGCGGCTGCGGATGCGCCGCAGCCCGCCCATGCCACCGAGATGCTGGCGGCCGGCATCCAGGAGATCACCGACGCCATGGTCAACAGCTTCCAGCTCAATGCCGTGCTGCGCATGATCCTGGAGACCATTTACCGCGCGCTCGGTGTGCGCCGGGTCATCTTCTGTCTGCGCGATGCGCGTGGCCAGGTGCTGACCGGCAGGCTGGGTGTGGGCGCCGACGTGGAGCGGCTGCAGGCACAGGTGCGCGTCGACCTGACCGGCCAGCAGCCCGACCTGTTGGCGGCGGTCTGCCTGAAGGGCGTGGACACGCTGATCCAGGACGCCCGCGCGGCCAACATCGCCGCGCGTCTACCGGGCTGGTTCAAGGGCGAGTTGCAGGCGCAGAGCTTTCTGCTGCTGCCGCTGATGCTCAAGGGCGCGCCGCTGGGCCTCATCTACGCCGACCATGCCGAGGCCGGTGCCGTGCAACTGGACGACAAACAGCTCTCGCTGCTGCGCACGCTGCGCAATCAGGCCTTGATGGCCTTCAGGCAGGCCAGCCTGTAGAGAGAGAGGGGGGAGAGGGGAGGGGTGACGAGCCTTACCCCCGGCACTGGTTGCAACGCTTAGGGCTGCTTGGTTCCCCACCTGACCCGGTTGGGCGCGCTTCCATGCGGGGAGGCCCGTCAGGCGTCATTCTAGGCGATGCCGAGGAAGCTCCGGCTGAACGAGAGATCCATCGCGAGGGCGAGCAGCGCCAGCGCGGTCAGATAGCCCAGCACATGCAGGCGCGTTCGCGTCAATGCCCAGTGGCCGCAGACCGCGTAGCCGATCAGCGCGAGCAGCTTGACGCCCAGCCAGACTTCGCGCAGCGGGTGGTAGCCGATCAGGCTCCACAGGCTCAGGCCGGTGACGACCAGGCAGGTGTTGACGCCGAACACCAGCACCATCAGCCGTGGGTCCCTGGCGATGTCCTGCAGCCGCGGCGTGCCGAACTGGAACAGCAGGCCGCGCCCGAAGAACAGCGCCACGCTGCTCCAGGCCAGCAGCACGTGCCACTGGATCATCTCCGTGTAAAACCACGTCATCTCGGACGCCGCGCGTGGCTCAGCGCAGGGACAGGTCGTCCTCGCCGAAGCGGATGTTCAACGGCTCGATCAGCAGTTGCTTCGCGCCTGCCTCGACCGTGCCCGCCACCCAGGCCTGGATGCCGCAGTCGCGCGAGATCTGTGCGGTGCGCTCGGCATCCTCGGCCTTGACGAAGATCGCGAAGCCCGCGCCCATGTTCAGTGTCGAGTAGGCCTCGCGGTCATCCAGGCCGGCTTGCTTTTGGATGAACTCCAGCACCGCCGTCTTGGGCGGCACCGTGTGGATGCGGTAGGTCAGGCTGCTGGGGTGGCGCAACAGCTTGCGCCAGCCATGGCCGGTGATGTTGGCGCAGTAGTGCGGCGCGATGCCCGCCTTCCACAGTGCCTCGGTCACGGGCGAATACAGCACCGTGGGTGCGAGCAGCGCTTCGCCGTAGCTCAGGCCGGCTTCAATCTCGGTCAGGTAGCCATCGGGCAACTGCTCGGCCAGCTTGCGCGCCAGGCTCAGGCCGTTGGCATGGATGCCGCTGGAGGCCAGCAGCACGATGGCGTCGCCGGGGCTTAAGCGGTCGCCGACCGACAGGCGTTCCTTGGGGTTGATCAGGCCGGTGCAGGAGGCGGCCAGGTCGATGCGGCCATCCTCCACGATGCCGGCCAGCGCCGGCGTCTCACCGCCGCCCCAGGCGACCTTGCAGGTGTCGCAGGCGGCCTTCCAGCCCGCCACCAGCTCTTTTGCGCGTTGCGCGTCAGCGAACCAGTCGCTGCCGCCGGCGGCCCAGTAGGCCTGCATGACCAGCGGCGTCGCGCCCACGGTGATCAGGTCGTTGACCGCCATCGCGATGGTGTCCTGCGCGATGCCGGCGAAGAAGCTTCTGCCGGTCAGCCTGGCCATCTCGTCGGCCACCAGGGTCTTGGTGCCTAGGCATTCGACGATGGAGGCGATGTAGAACGGCCCCACGTCCACGACATAGGCCGACTCGCCGCGCGAGGCCTTGACCTCGTTGAAGCCGTGGCCGGCGAGGTGGGCCGCGGTGGCTGCGGCGGCGCGCTGCGCCGTGATCTTGAGCGGGTCGATCAGGTCGTAGTTGACGCCGGCTGAGGTGTAGGTGAGGGGGGCTTGCGAGCTCATGGGGCAGGATTATCCGCGGTGGGCCCGCCCATAGAATCCCGGCCCATGAGTTATCAGGTCCTGGCCCGCAAATATCGCCCGCAGAGTTTCGAGCAACTCGTCGGCCAGGAGCACGTCGTGCAGGCGCTGGCCAATGCGCTGACGCAGGGCCGGCTGCATCACGCCTATTTGTTCACCGGCACGCGCGGGGTCGGCAAGACGACGGTCTCGCGCATCCTCGCCAAGAGCCTGAACTGCACCGGCGCGGACGGCCAGGGCGGCATCACGGCCCAGCCCTGCGGCGTCTGCAACGCCTGCCGCGACATCGACGCCGGCCGCTTCGTCGACTACGTGGAGCTCGATGCCGCGTCCAACCGCGGCGTCGAGGAGATCTCGCAACTACTGGACCAGGCGGTCTACAAGCCGGTCGTGGGGCGCTTCAAGGTCTACATGATCGACGAAGTGCACATGCTGTCGAACACCGCGTTCAACGCGATGCTCAAGACGCTGGAGGAGCCGCCCGAGTACCTGAAGTTCGTGCTGGCGACGACCGACCCGCAGAAGGTGCCCGTCACCGTGCTGTCGCGCTGCCTGCAGTTCAACCTGCGTCCCATGGCCGCGGCGGACGTGCAGATGCACCTGGGCAATGTGCTGGGCGCCGAGAGCGTGCCGGCCGAGCCTGGCGCGCTGCGGCTGCTGGCGCGCGCGGCGCGCGGCTCCATGCGCGATGCGCTCTCGCTGACCGACCAGGCCATCGCCTTCGGCGCTGGTCAGCTGACCGAGGCCGGCGTGCGCCAGATGCTGGGCAGCGTGGACCGCAGCCATGTCGTCGCCATCGTCGATGCGCTGGCCGCCGCCAGCGGTGAGGCTGTCGTGGCCCAGGCCGATGCGCTGCGCGGTGCCGGCCTGTCGGCTGCCGGCACGCTGGAGGACCTGGCCACGCTGTTCCAGCAGATGGCGCTGGCCCAGGCCGCGCCAACGGCGCTGGACGATGCCGAGCCCGAGACCGCCGAGATCCGCCGCCTGGCCGCCGCGCTGCCGGCCGACGAGATCCAGCTGATGTACAGCATGGCCCTGCATGGCCGAGCCGAGCTGCACCTGGCGCCCGATGAGCACGCCGGCCTGCTGATGGTGTTGCTGCGCATGCTGGCCTTTCGCCCCGCGGGCACCGTGCCCAAGCCGGTGAAGGCCGCGGCGCTGGTGCGGCCGCCGGCGGTGGCCAAGGCTGTTGTGGCGGTGCCGCTGCCCAAGGCGCCTGCGCCCGCACCGGTGGTTGCGCCGGCAGCGGCTCCCGTGGCAACGCCGGCGGCGCCAGTCTCGAAGACCGCCGAACCTGCCGCATCCAGCTTCGGCGCGCGGCTGCGGCCGCGGCCCGTCGAGCATGCGCCGGCGGCGGACGAGGGCATGGCGTTCGGTGACGGCCCGCCGCCCGACGACGCGCCGCCGCCCTGGATGGATGCCGACGACGCACCGTCGGGCCCGGCCGGCGAGCCCGCCGCGCCGCGCCGCATCGAGCTGCGTGAGACGCCGGAGGGCGCGCAATGGGCCGAGCGCATCGCCGGCCTGAACCTGGTGGGCATGACCGGCGAACTGGCCCGGCAGGCCCAGGCGCTGGCCTGCCGCACGGTCGACGGCCGCGAGGTCTGGACCTTGCGCGTTGAGCGCGAATCGCTGCGCGCGCCGGCGCTGGTCGCCAAGCTCGAAGCTGCGCTGGACGCCAGGCTGGAGATTGAGGCCGGCGTGGCCGAAGACTCCATCGCGCTGCGCACCATCGCGCGCGCCCACGCCCAGCAGCGTGCCGCCGAGGCCCTGGCCGCCGCCCACCCGATGACGCGCACGCTGCTGGCGCAGTTCCCGTCTGCACGCATCCTGCCAGGCTCGGTCCAACCCCTGATCACTCCCTGAGGAATCCACCATGATGAAAGGCCAACTCGCCGGCTTGATGAAGCAAGCCCAGGCGATGCAGGACAACCTGAAGAAGGCGCAGGAAGAACTCGCCAACATCGAGGTCGAGGGCCAGAGCGGTGCCGGCCTCGTCAAGGTCGTCATGACCTGCAAGCACGAGGTGCGCCGCGTGACCATCGACCCCAGCCTGTTGGCGGACGACAAGGACATGCTGGAAGACCTGGTGGCCGCTGCCTTCAACGACGCGGTGCGCCGCGCCGAGGCCACCAGCGCCGAGAAGATGAGCAAGCTGACGGCCGGCATGCCGCTGCCTCCCGGCATGAAGTTCCCGTTCTGATCTTGTCCGCGCTTGAGACCTTGATCGAGGCGCTCAAGCGCCTGCCCGGCGTGGGCCAGAAGTCGGCCCAGCGCATGGCCTACCACCTGCTGCAGCACGACCGCGCGGCCATGCCGCGGCTGGCCGAGGCGCTGCAGGGCGCCAGCGAGCGCATCAAGCACTGCGAGCGCTGCCACACCTTCAGCGAGACGCCGATCTGCGGCGTCTGCGCCGACGCGGCGCGCGATGCGCGGCTGCTGTGTGTCGTCGAGACGCCGGCCGACCAGGCCGCGCTGGAGCGCACCGGCTCCTACCGCGGCTACTACTTCGTGCTGCTGGGGCGGCTCTCGCCGCTGGACGGTGTGGGCACGCGCCAGATCGGCGCGGCCGAGCTGCTGGCGCGCGCGGCCGAGGCGGGTGTCGAGGAGGTCATCCTCGCGACCAGCTTCACCGCGGAGGGCGAGGCCACGGCCCATGTGCTGGCCGAGGCGCTGAAGGCCCGTGGCATCCGCTCCACGCGGCTGGCGCGCGGCGTGCCCGTGGGCAGCGAGCTCGAGTACGTGGACCTGGGCACCATCGCCCATGCACTCAGCGACCGGCGCTGAAGGAGAGACTCCCATGACCCTCGCCCAAGTTTGCCTGCTGGTGGCCTGCCTGCTGCCCGTGGGCTGCGCCGCATTGGCCAAGTCCGGCGGCATCGGCAAACGCCGCCGCGACGGCGGCTTCGACAACCACCAGCCGCGCGAATGGCTGGCCCGTCAGCAGGGCTGGCAGGCGCGCGCCAATGCGGCGCAGGCCAATGGCTGGGAGGCCCTGCCCATCTTCATCGCCGGCCTGTTCGTCGCCCACCAGCACCAGGTCGTGCAGGCCACCGTGGATGCGCTGGCGCTGGGCTTCGTTGCGGCGCGGCTGGCCTTCATCGGCCTGTACCTGGCCGACCTGGCCGCGCTGCGCTCGCTGGCCTGGTTCGCGGGCATGGGCGCCAGCCTGGCGCTGTTCTTCGTCTGAGCGTTCAGCGCGCGGCCGACGCGACGGCGTTGCGGCCCTTGCCGCCGCGGACGTTCGCGGCCGCCTTGCCCTTGGCCGGCGCGCGCGTGGCGACCCGCGCCTGAGCCGGCGCGGCCTTCAGTGCGGTGTAGACCACGATGGCCTGGCCGGGCTTGAAGCGCGCCGACATGCCCACCTTGTTCCATTGCGCGACCTGCGCGGCGCTGACCTTGTAGCGCGCCGCCACGGCGGCCACCGTGTCGGCCTTGCCGGCCTTGACCGTCACGCGGCGCAGCGGCGGCTCGTCGGGCGCCAGGCTCAGGCTGGCGGTGTCGGCCAGCCGCTCGGAGACATCGGCGGTCACATGCGGCGCGCGCGGCACCAGCAGCGTGGAGCCGGCCTTGACCAGCATCTTGGGCGGAATGCGGTTGAGCTCGCGCAGCGCCGACTCCGTCATGCCGGTGCGCCGCGCGGCCTCGGACGGGCTCATGGTCTTGGGCACCACCCAGGCGGTCCAACTCGCCAGCGGGCCGCTGTGGCGGGCCAGGTTCTCGGCAAAGGTGCTGGCCTGGTCGTAGGGCAGCAGCACCTGGGGCGTGGCCGCGGCCAGGATGACCGGCTTGTTCATCTGCGGGTTGAACTGCTGGAAGGTCTCCAGCGACAACCCGGCCAGCTCGGCGGCCAGCGCCACGTCGATGTCGCGCTCGATCCTGACGCTCAGGAAATAGGGGTGGTTGGCCACCGGCGGCAGCTGCAGCGCGTAGCGGTCGGGGTTGAGCACGAGGTTCTTGACCGCCTGCAGCTTGGGCACGTAGTAGCGCGTCTCGTCGGGCATCTTCAGGCTGGCGTAGTCGGTCGGCAGCCCCAGACGCTGGTTGCGCGCGATGGCCTTGCTGACATTGCCCTGGCCCCAGTTGTAGGCGGCCAGCGCGAGGTGCCAGTCGCCGAACATCTTGTGCAGCCGGCCCAGGTAGTCGAGTGCGGCGCGGGTGGAGGCCAGCACGTCGCGGCGGTCGTCGCGGAAGATGTTCTGCTTGAGGTCGAAGTCGCGGCCGGTGGCGGGCATGAACTGCCACATGCCGGTGGCCTTGGCGCTTGACACGGCATGGGTGACGAAGGCGCTCTCGATGAAGGGCAGCAGCGCCAGCTCGGTCGGCATGCCGCGCTTCTCCACCTCTTCGACGATGTGGAACAGGTAGCGGCTGCCACGGTTGGTCATGCGCTCGACGTAATCGGGCCGGGCGCTGTACCAGGCCTCGGCCTTGCGCACCCACTCGTCATCCAGGTCGGGCAGCTGGAAACCGCGGCGCACGCGCGCCCACAGGTCGGTGCTGGCATCGGGCGCGTCGAGGTCGATCTTCTCGCCGGGGCGCAGGTTGTCCTGCAGCAGCTCGGCGGCCAGCTGGCGCACCGGCGGCGTGGCCACTGCGGGCTCGGGCAAGGGTGGGGCTGAGGCCAGCAGGGGCTGGGGTGCCGGCGCGATGTCGGGCGCGGGCGCCGGCTGGGGCGGGGCGGTGGTGGCGCAGGCGGTCAGCAAGGCCGCCAGCGCCAGCGGAGTGAGTCGGGCGATGATCATCGGAATGTGTTTTTCCATTCGCGCAGCGTCGCGAGCACCTCGACCGGGCTGGGTGTGGCCGGCAGTTTCAGGGGCGCGCGTCGGCGCGCGGCGTCGCGCAGCGCGGGCTGGTCGCAGCGCAGGAAAGGGTTGATGCGAATTTCGCTGCCGAGGCGGGCCGGCAGCGTGGGGCGGCCGGCCGCGCGTTGGGCCTCGCACCAGGTCGTGTAGGCGGCCAGCTCGGCGTTGTCGGGGTCCACCTCGCGCGCAAAGCGCAGGTTGGACAGCGTGTACTCATGGGCGCAGCAGACGCGCGTGTCCGCCGGCAGCGCGGCCAGCGACTGCAGCGACGCGTGCATCTGCGCCGGCGTGCCCTCGAACAGCCGGCCGCAGCCCGCGCTGAACAGCGTGTCGCCGCAGAACAGCAGCGGGGCGTCGCCCGGCGGTTTGGCGAAATAGGCAATGTGCCCGGCCGTGTGGCCCGGCACGTCCAGCACGGCGAAACGCAGGCCCAGCAACTCGACAATGTCGCCGCCGCGCAGGCGCTGCACGGGCTCGGGCATCTTCTCGCCGAGCGGCGCATACACAGGGCCCTGCAGCCGCGGCCGCAGCGCATCGACACCGCCGACGTGATCGCCGTGGTGATGCGTCAATAGAATGCCTGTGAGCGTCAGGCCGCGCGCGTCCAGTGCCGCGGCCACCGGTCCGGCGTCGCCGGGATCGACCACCAGCGCCTCACGGCCGTTGTCCAGCAGCCAGAGGTAGTTGTCGTCGAATGCGGGGACGGGCGTGAGCGTCAAACCGAGCGTCAATGTGGCGCCAATCCATGACAGATAAAGGTCCGAGTATAGATTTGGCGACCTGGCTGCAGTCGCCGCCGGGCCGCTATCTGCTGGCCTGGGAGCAGGCCCAGGTGGATGCCGCCGTGGTGGACTTGTTCGGCTTTCACGCGCTGCAGCTGGGCATGCCCGAGCTGGCCGGCCTGCAGGCCAACCGCATGCCGCACCGCTGGCTGGTCGGGCGCGATCTGCATTGCGACTTCGACGCGCTGCCGTTCGAGAGCGCCAGCCTGGACCTGGTGCTGCTGCCCCATGCGCTGGAGCATGCCTGCGACGCCCATGCGCTGCTGCGTGAGGTGGAGCGGGTGCTGCGGCCGGAGGGGCGGTTGATCGTGTTCGGGCTGAACCCGGCCAGCGCCTGGGGCCTGCGCCAGAAGCTGGGCCGGCTGCGCCGCGGCGGCAAGCCCTACCTGCCCGAGGGCGGCGAGGCCATCGGCTACTGGCGGCTGCGCGACTGGCTCAAGCTGCTGAGCTTCGAGGTCGAGGCGGCGCGCTTTGGCATTTACCGGCCGCCGCTGCGCAGCGCTGCCTGGCTGGACCGCTGGCGATGGACCGAGCGCGTCGGCTCACGCTGGTGGCCGGTGCTGGGCGCGGCCTATTTCATCCAGGCCATCAAGCGCGTGCACGGCATGCGCATGGTCGGCCTGGCCCGCAACAAGCGCGTCGCCGCCAAGAAGGCGCCGGCCGTGGCGCTGAACAACCATCAACGCAAAGAATGACCGACACCCAGAAACCCGCTGCCAGCATCAAGCGCCCGCAGGTCACCATCTACACCGACGGCGCCTGCAAAGGCAACCCTGGCCCAGGCGGCTGGGGCGCCTGGCTGCACAGTGCTGGCCATGACAAGGAGTTGTTCGGCGGCGAGGCCAGCACCACCAACAACCGCATGGAGCTGACCGCGCCTATCGAGGCGCTGGCCTCGCTCAAGCGCAGCTGCGACGTGATCATCTATCTGGACAGCGAGTACGTGCGCAAAGGCATCACCGAATGGATCGCGAACTGGCAGCGCCGCGGCTGGAAGACCGCCGACGGCAAGCCGGTGAAGAACGACGACCTGTGGAAGCGGCTGGACGCGCTGCGCAAGCTGCACCACGTCGAGTGGCGCTGGGTCAAGGGCCATGCCGGCGACCCCGGCAATGAGCGTGCCGACGCGCTGGCGAACCAGGGCGTGGCCTCCGTCACCCGCGGCCGTCAGTAAAGTCCGCGGCTTCCACGGCTCGGAAGGACGACTCGATGAAGCGGCTGCCCACGCTGCTGGTGCTGTTGATCGCTGCGGCGGCCCAGGCCCAGACCTACACGGTGATGTGCAAGCAGACGGCCTGCGGCCAGCTACAGGTCAGCGACAGTCCCGTCCGGCTGGAGACCGTCTACAGCTATCGCAACAACGGCCGCGGCCCGGATCAGCATGAGGTCGCGGAATTCGCGCCCGACGGCGCGCTGATGGCCTACCGCAACCAGGGCCGGGCCACGTTCGGCGCCGTCATCGACGAGCAGTTCGAGCGCCTGCCCGATGGCCGCGCGCGCTGGCAATCGCCGGTCGACCGGGGCGAGCGCGTCGCCGCAGCGCGCCAATCGGTCTATCTGCCGGTGGAGTCCACCCCCGCATGGGGCGCGCGGGTGGCGCGCGCGGTGCTGGCGGCCGGCGGCACGGATGTCGAAGCCCTGCCGGTGGGGCGCCTGTCCGTCGAGCGCGTCAGCACGCTGGGTGTGCCGGCCCAGCCCTTCACACTGGGCCTGTATGCCATCGGCGGGCTGGACCTGGAGCCGGTGTATCTGTGGCTGCGCGAGGACGACCGCAGCCTGTTTGCCAAGGTCTTCCCCGGCTGGGGCGGCACGGTGCTGCAAGGCTTCGAGGGCCAGGTCGGGCGCCTCGAGCAGGCGCAGCAGCAAGCCCAGCTCGCGCGGCTGCAGAAGCTGGCGCGCGAGCTGCCGCAGCCGCTGCCGGGCCTGACCGTCATCGAAGGCGTGCGCTGGTTCGATGCGGCTGCCGCCAAGCTGCGCGGGCCATCGGATGTTTACCTGCGGGATGGCCGCATCGCCCTCATTGCCGCGCCGGGCAGCCTGCGCCAAGTCGCGCCGGCACAGCGCATCAGTGGCCAGGGGCGCACGCTGCTGCCGGGTCTGGTGGACATGCACGCCCATGTGACGCTCGACGATGGCCTGCTGAACCTGGCTGCCGGCGTGACGGCGGTGCGCGATGTGGGCAACAGCAACGCGCAGCTGGCCGAACTGCGCGGACGCATCCGGCGCAGCGAGGTGCTGGGCCCCGATGTCGCCGCCAACGGCTTCATCGAGGGCAAGAGCCCGTTTTCGTCGCAGGCCGACTTCGTGCCCGACAGCCTTGCCGAGGCGCTGGCGGCCATCGACTGGTATGCCGCCCGCGGTTATCGCCAGCTCAAGCTCTACAACTCCATCCGTCCGGAATGGGTGGGACCGATGGTGGCGCATGCGCGGTCGCTGGGCTTGCGCACCGGCGGCCATGTGCCGGCCTTCATGACGGCGCGGCAGGCCGTCGAGGCGGGCTACGACGAGCTGCATCACATCAATCAGGTGACGCTGAACTTCCTGGTCGGCAAGAACGATGACACCCGCACGCTGCTGCGCTTCACGCTGGTGGGCGACAAGGCGGCCGACCTGCAGCTGAACGACCGGCGCACGCGCGACTTCCTCGCGTTGCTGAAGAAAAAGGGCACCGTCGTGGACCCCACCATGGTGGCCTTCGAAGGCCAGTACACCCAGCGCCAGGGCCAGCCCAACCCGAGCTACGCGATGGTGGCGGACCACCTGCCGGCGGTCATGCAGCGCAGCCTGCTGTCGGCCGAGTCGGAGCTGGACGACGCCAAGGCGCGCCGCTGGGGCGCGAGCTACCAGGTCATGATGGCGCTGCTGGGGCGCATGCATGCCGCCGGCATCCCGCTGGTGGCCGGTACCGACGCGACGGCAGGCTTTGCACTGCAGCGTGAGCTGGAGCTGTACGTGCAGGCCGGAATCCCGGCTGCTCAGGCGCTGAAGATCGCCACCTGGAACGGCGCGAAGTACAGCGATCGGTTGCACGAGATCGGCAGCATCGAGCGCGGCAAGCGGGCCGACCTGCTGCTGGTGGATGGCGATCCGGTGGCCGACATTCGGGCGCTGCGCCGGGTGGCATTGGTCATCCAGGGCTTGAACGACGAGACCCGGGCGCTGTCGCCGGCAGCGCTCTACCAGGCCATGGGGGTGCGGCCCTTCGTGCCCGCCGCGGAGGTGATCCGGTGAGGCGGCTCGCCTGGCTGCTGCTGAGCCTGCCGCTGCTGGCCGGCGCCGACACGACGCTGCGTTTCTGTGCCGCAGGCAGCCCCAAGACTTTTGACCCGGCGATGACGGACAGCGGCATCGACCACGTCGCCCACCTGCCCATCTTCGGCACGCTGGTGGAGACCAAACGCGGCACCGACCAGCTCGCGCCCGGTCTGGCCACGCGCTGGGACGTCAGCGCCGACGGTCTGGTCTACACCTTCGAGCTGCGGCGCGACGCGGCCTGGCATGCCAGCGAGGCCTTCAGGCCCACACGGGCCTTCAATGCCGACGACGTGGTGTTCACCTTCGGCCGGCTGCTGAACCGGCCCGATGGCCTGGGCGGCGCCTTCGCCAAGGCCTTGCCGTCCGTGTCGCCCTATGTGGTGTCCTTCGGCTGGGAGCGGCTGATTCGGCGCGTCGACAAGCTGTCGGACCACCAGGTGCGCATCACGCTGGCCGAACGGGACGCGAGCTTTCTCGCGACGCTGACCCATGCCTTTGCCAGCATGCAGTCGGCCGAGCTGGGCGCGCAGCTGCTCAAGGCCGGCACGCCGCAGCGCATCGCCCAGCTGCCGGTGGGCACGGGGCCGTTCCAGCTCAAGAGCTTCCGCAAGGACGCCGTCATCCGCTACAGCGCCCACCCCGGCTGGTGGCGCAGGGCGGAGGTGGCGCGCGCCGATCAGCTGGTGTTCGCCATCACGCCCGATGCCAGTGTGCGTGCGCAGCGGCTCCGGCGCGACGAGTGCGACATCGCCGCGCCGGTGGGCCCGGCCGAGCTGGCCGGGCTGAAGCAGGACCCCGCCCTCAAGCTGGCCACCGCGCCCGGGCTGAACGTGGGCATCCTGGCCTACAACACCAAGAAGCCCGCGCTCGCACGGCAGGAGGTGCGCCAGGCGCTGGACATGGCGCTGGACAAGGCCGCCATCCTGCGCACCGTCTACGGCGACGCCGGCACCGCGGCCACCACCATCATCCCGGCGGCCAGCTGGGCGCACGACGCCACGCTCAGGCCCGCGCCGCACGACCCGGCCAAGGCCCGCGAGCTGCTGCGGCAGGCCGGTGTGCTGCCCTTGCAGATCACGCTGTGGGCGATGCCGGTCGTGCGCGCCTACAACCCCAACGGCCAACTGATGGCGCAGATGATGCAGGCCGACTGGGCCAAGGTGGGCGTGACCGCGCGCATCGTCACCTACGAGTGGGGCGAGTACCTGCGCCGCATCGACGCCGGTGAACACGACGTGGCGCTGTCGGGCTGGAACGGTGACCCCGAGCCTGCTGGCACCTTCGGGCAGCTCGCCTGCGGCGCGGCCGGAGGCACTTTCTGGTGCAATCCGCACTACGACAAGCTGCTGGCCCAGGCCCGCCAGGCGATGTCGCAGGCCGAGCGCAAGGCCTTGTACGCCCAGGCGCAGAAGATCGCGCTGGAGCAGCTGCCCTGGACGCCCATCGCCTACGGCCGCATGGCCGTGCCCATGCGGGCGACGGTCAAGGGCTTCGTGCTGGAGCTCGATGGCAGCACCTATTTCGACGGCGCACTGCCGCGCTGAGACAAGGACGACGAGATGAGCATCAAGAGCGACAAGTGGATCCGCCGCATGGCCGAGCAGCACGGCATGATCGAGCCCTTCGAGCCCGGTCAGGTGCGGCAGCTTGATGGCCGCAAGGTCATCAGCTACGGCACCAGCAGCTATGGCTACGACATCCGCTGCGCGCCCGAGTTCAAGGTCTTCACCAACATCCACTCCACGGTGGTGGACCCGAAGAACTTCGACGAGAACAGCTTTGTGGACGTCAACAAGGACGTCTGCATCATCCCGCCCAACAGCTTTGCGCTGGCGCGCACGGTGGAGTACTTCCGCATCCCGCGCAACGTGCTGACCGTCTGCCTGGGCAAGAGCACCTATGCCCGCTGCGGCATCATCGTCAACGTGACGCCCTTCGAGCCCGAATGGGAGGGTTACGTGACGCTGGAGTTCAGCAACACCACGCCGCTGCCGGCCAAGATCTACGCGGGCGAGGGCTGTGCGCAGGTGCTGTTCTTCGAGAGCGACGAGGTCTGCGAAACCAGCTACAAGGACCGTGGCGGCAAGTACCAGGGCCAGGTGGGTGTCACGCTGCCCAAGGCCTGAGCCGCATCAGCGGCGGATAGCTCGGCCTTTTCGGCCTTTATCAGGACTTGGCTTTGTCGAGGCCCCGGCACCATGGCGGCATCTGCCCGACGCATGTCCCGAGGCTCGCCATGATGATTCCGCTGCACCTGATTCCCATCCCCGCCGACGAGCCCGCCGGCGCCGGTGACCCAGGCCACGCCTGGAGCGGCCTGACCATTGCGCCGGGCGTGAACCTGGGCGACATCCGCGCGCTGGGGCTGACGGTGGCCAATGCCACCACCGGGCCGGTGTCCACCGCCGACCTGCTGCGCTTTGGCCAGTTGATGAGCGATGCGGGGCTGCCCATCAACCCGACGCGCATGCTCTACGACCGTGGCTATGCCTACGAATGCCTGGCTGCCGGCCAAGGCAGCGCGCATGCGCGGCTGCGGGAAGTCGCCCTGGACCTGTACGAGGCCTACCAGGCAGCCGGTGAATGGATCGGTCTGGTTCACTGACCGCTGCGGGCTTTCCCCTGGGCTGATCCCTGCCTTTTCACACTCCGAAGCCTGTGGTGCGTCGGGGTACCCTCGCGGTTTCGTCTTTGCGTTGAACCGCCCATGAAACCTCACGCGCTCACCCTGCTGGCCGCCGCCGCGCTGGCCGCAGCCACCGCCCATGCCGACGAAGGCATGTGGATGCCCAAACAACTGCCGCAGATCGCCCAGGCCCTGAAGGCCGGCGGTCTGGCGCTGGACCCGAACAAGCTCAAAGACCTGACCGCGTTCCCGATGGGTGCCGTCGTGTCGCTAGGCGGCTGCACGGCCAGCTTCGTGTCGCCCCAGGGGCTGGTGGTCACCAACCACCACTGCGCCTACGGCAGCATCCAGTACAACTCCAAGCCCGAGCGCGACCTGCTGAAGAACGGCTTCTACGCCGCCACGCTGGCCGACGAACTGCCCGCTGCGCCCGGCAGCCGCATCCTGGTCACGGTCGACATGAAGGACGTGTCCGCCGAGGTGCTGAACGCCAACACGCTGGCACTGACCGGCAAGGCGCGCACCGACGCCATCGAGGCCACCGAGAAGCAGCTGGTCGCCGCCTGCGAAGCCGACAAGGGCCACCGCTGCAATGTCTACAGCTTCTTCGGCGGCCTGCAGTACCAGCTGATCAAGCAGCTGGAAATCCGCGACGTGCGCCTGGTGCATGCACCGGCCACCGGCGTGGGCCTGTTCGGCGGCGACGCCGACAACTGGATGTGGCCGCGCCACACCGGCGACTACAGCTTCTACCGCGCCTACGTGGGCCCGGACGGCAAGCCCGCCGACTTCCATAAGGACAACAAGCCCTACCAGCCCAAGCACCACCTCAAAGTGGCGTCGCCGGCGGCCAGCCCGTTGAACGAAGGCGACTTCGTGATGGTCACTGGCTACCCCGGACGCACCAACCGCCACCGCCTGCCCACCGAGGTGGACTTCGCCTTCGGCTGGCAGCAGCCCGCCTTGATCAAGGCCATGGGCGAGGCCATCGACATCATCAAGGCCGAAACCGCCGGCCGGCGTGACGCCGAGATCCGCATGGCCAGCCGCATGCAGGGCCTGCAGAACTACTTCAAGAACCTGCAGGGCCAGCAGCAGAGCTACGAGGGCAGCGACATTCTGGCCCGCAAGCAGGCCGACTTCGAGCAGCTCAAGGCCTGGGTCAATGGCGATGCGAAGCGCCAGGCCCGCTACGGTGCCGACCTGGCCGCCGCCGAGAGCCTGATTGCCGAGCGCCAAACCCTGGCGCGCAACGAGCACTACATGAACTTCATGGCGCCCACGCTGCTGGGCGCCGCCCGCCAGCTCTACGAAGCGGCGCAGGAGCGCGCCAAGCCTGATGCCGAACGCAAGAGCGGCTACCAGGAGCGCGACCTGCCGCGCCTGAAGGCCGCCCTGCAGGCGCTGGACCGTCGCTACGACGAAGCCACCGACAAGCGCCTGGCCAGCCACTTCCTGGCCGCCTATCTGGCCCAGCCGGCCAGCACGCTCAACGCCGCCTGGCTGGGCGCGCTGGGTCTGCAGCCCGGCCAGGACGCCGCCGCCGTCCGCACCCGGCTGGACGCCCTGTACGCGGGCAGCAAGCTGGCCGACACGGCCACCCGCATGAGCTGGCTGGACAAGGACGCTGCCGCCTTCAAGGCCAGCGACGATGCCTTCATCAAGCTCGCCGTCGCGCTGTACGCCGACGACCAGGCCCGCGAGAACCGCGACAAGGAGCTGGCCGGCAAGCTGCAAAAGGCCTATGCCGGGGTGCAGCAGGCCAAGATCGACTTCGCTGCCAGCCGCGGCCAGGCCGTCTACCCCGATGCCAACGGCACGCTGCGCATCAGCTACGGCAAGGTGCAGGGCCGCGAGACCGGCCGCGACGGCGAGAGCTGGAAGGCCTTCACCACGGTGAAAGGCATCGTCGCCAAGCACAAGGGCCCGACCGAGGCCGGCGGCGAGTTCAACGCCCCCGCCGAGCAACTCGCCGCCATCAAGGCGCGCAATTTCGGACCCTACTACGTCAAGTCACTGGACTCCGTGCCCGTGAACTTCCTGGCCACGCTGGACACCACCGGCGGCAATTCGGGCAGCCCGGTGCTGAACAAGAAGGGCGAGCTGGTGGGCCTGCTGTTCGACGGCACGCTGGACGCGGTGATCTCTGACTGGGACTTCAACCCCAAGATGGTCCGCAGCATCTGCGTGGACTCGCGCTACATGCTGTGGCAGATGAGCACCGTCGACAAGACGACGCGGCTGTTGGAAGAAATGGGCGTCAAGTAAGCGCGGCGCTGACGATGAAGAACCGGCCCTTGCGGCCGATTCTTCAAGTCCCGCGGGCCTGCCCAACTGACGAATTTAGGCTGATTGCAGTCGGCGCCCAGCAATGACAAGGCCCGCTGATGCGGGCCTTCTTTCATTCGACGCCCGCCGTCATGGCGCGGCGGACTGGGTTTACTTGATCGTCAACACCCACTTGGCCAGCGTTTCCGCCTCGGCCGGCGTCACCTGCGTGTTGGCAGGCATGGGCACCGGACCCCAGACGCCGGAGCCGCCCTTGATGATCTTCTCGGCCAGCTTCTTCGCGGCATCCTTGTCCTTGGCGTACTTGGCCGCCACGTCCTTGTAGGCCGGGCCCACCAGCTTCTTGTCGACCGCATGGCAGGCCATGCAGTTCTTCTTCTGCGCCAGCTCCTGATTGGCGAATGCGGCCGCGGGGGCGATCAGGGCGAGGCTGAGGATCAGGGCTTTCATGCTTGCCTTTCAGGGTGTTGGACTACAGTGGCCGTAAAGATACCTGAAGTGAAGGAGTTGCCGCATGGCATTTGTCTTGATCGGCGTGCTCTTTGTGGTGTTGCACGTGGGCGGCTGGGTGGTGTTCCATCAGGACCCGCTGTGGGCCTGGCTCATCGTGCTGGCGCCATTCGCGCTGGCCGTGCTCTGGTGGGCCTGGTCCGACGCCAGCGGCTTGACGCAGCGCAAGGCCATGGATGCGCTGGATGCCAAGAAGGCCGCGCGCCGTCAGCAGCAGTTGGAGGCGTTGGGCCAGGCCCGTGCGCCCGGCCGAAAGCGCCGCTGAAGCGACGCCCGCATTGGCGGCTGTCGTGCTGGCTATGATGCCGGCCGCTCTTCTCCTGCCCGCCGCATGCTGGTTCATCCTCAGTTCGACCCCGTCGCTCTCCGGCTCGGCCCGCTGGCCGTGCACTGGTACGGCATCACCTACCTGATCGCCTTCGGCCTGTTCCTGTGGCTGGCGAGCCGGCGCGTGGGCATGCCGCAGCATGCCGCCGTGGGTTGGACGCGTCAGGACGTCGACGATGTGCTGTTCTACGGCGTGCTGGGCGTCGTGCTGGGCGGGCGGCTGGGCTACTGCTTCTTCTACAAGCCCGACTACTACCTTCACCACCTGCCCGAGGTGCTGGCGGTCTGGAAGGGCGGCATGTCCTTCCACGGTGGCCTGCTGGGCGTGCTGCTGGGCCTGTGGCTGTTTGGCCGGCGGCGCGGGCGTGGGTTCTTCGAGGTGTCGGACCTGATCGCGCCGTGTGTGCCCACCGGCATCATGGCGGTGCGGCTGGGCAACTTCCTGAATGGCGAGCTTTGGGGCCGCCCGGCGCCGGCCGACCTGCCCTGGGCCATGGTGTTTCCGCAGGCGCAGGACGGCGGCATCCCGCGCCATCCTTCGCAGCTCTATCAGGCCGCCGGCGAGGGGCTGCTGCTGTTCGTCGTGCTGTGGCTGTACGCGCGTCAGCCGCGCGCGACGGGGCAGATCTCGGGGGTCTTCATGATGGGCTACGGCGTGTTGCGTTTCGTGGCCGAATACTTCCGCGCGCCCGACGACTTCCTGGGCCTGCGCGCGCTGAACTGGAGCCAGGGCCAGTGGCTGAGCCTGCCCATGATCCTGGCCGGTGTTGCCATCTTCGTGTGGGCGACGAAGCGCAACCAGAGACCCGCATGAGACAGATCTTCTTCGACACCGAGACCACCGGCCTGGAGGCCGACAAGGGCGACCGCATCATCGAGATCGGATGCGTGGAGATGATCAACCGGCAGTTGACCGGCAACAACCTTCACCTCTACATCAACCCCGAGCGCCCGAGCCACGAGGATGCGCTGCGGGTCCATGGGCTGACCGAGGCCTTTTTGTCGGACAAGCCCAAGTTCGCCGAGATCGTGGACCAGTTGCTGGACTACCTGGCCGGCGCGGAGCTGGTCATCCACAACGCGCCGTTCGACATTGGCTTCGTCAACGCCGAGCTGCGCCGCCTGCAGCGCGGCGTGCTGACCGACCATGTGCACAGCGTGCGCGACACGCTGCTGATGGCGCGCGACCTCTTCCCCGGCAAGGCCAACTCGCTGGACGCCCTGTGCCGCCGCCTGGAGGTGGACAACTCCAAGCGCCAGCTGCACGGCGCGCTGCTGGACGCCGAGCTGCTGGCCGATGTCTACATCCGAATGACCCGCGGCCAGGATGCGCTGCTGGTGGACGACCACGGCGACAGCCCCGCGGGCGAGTCGGACTTGGCCGTGGCGGCCGTGGACCTGAGCCGCTTCGAGCTGCCGGTGCTGCGCGCCAGCGAGGCCGAAGCGGCCGCGCACGCCAAGATGCTGGCGGACCTCGACAAGGCCGCCGGCGGCGCATGCAAATGGCGTTTGCTGGAGCCCGCTCAATCCGTGGCATAATCGCGGGCTTCTCCGGAAACGGAGCGTCGCGTCAGGGCGGTTAGCTCAGCGGTAGAGCACTGCCTTCACACGGCAGGGGTCGCAGGTTCGAACCCTGCACCGCCCACCAGCTTTTTGGTGACCTGACAAGACGCGCAGATTCCGGGCGGTTAGCTCAGCGGTAGAGCACTGCCTTCACACGGCAGGGGTCGCAGGTTCGAACCCTGCACCGCCCACCAAACCTCCACACACCCGGCCTCGCGCCGGGTTTGTTGTTTCTGCGCCCGGTGGATGCCGGACGGCTTTAACCCTCGCGCAGGTAGTCGACGAAATCGACGCGCAGCCCGCCGGCGGTGGTCAGCGTGGTGCGCGCCGCTTCGGTGAAGCGATCGCGCGGCCAGACGGGGAAATGTTTGTCGGCGTCGGGGAAGGCGGCGTCCACCTCAGTCAGCGCCAGCTTGTCTGCGCGGGGCAGGGCCAGTGCATAGATGTCGCTGCCGCCGATGATGCAGACCTCGGGCTCGGCGCAGGCGTCCAGCGCGGCGTCCAGGCTGGTGAAGACCTCAGCGCCAGGCAGGGTGGTCACCGAGCGGCTGATGACCAGGTTGCGCCGGCCCGGCAGGGGGCGGAACTTCGCGGGCAGTGAGTCCCAGGTTTTGCGGCCCATGACGACGGGCTTGCCCGCGGTGACGGCCTTGAAGCGCGCCATGTCCTCCGGGATGTGCCACAGCAGCGTGTTGTCGCGGCCGATGGCGCCATCACGGGCGACCGCGGCGACCAGCGTGATCCGGCTCATACGGCGACGGGTGCCTTGATGGCAGGGTGCGGGTCGTAGCCGCTCAGCTCGAAGTCCTCGAATTCGTAGTCGAAGATGGACGCCGGGCGGCGCTTGATGGTCATCGTGGGGTAGGGGCGCGGCTCGCGGGCGAGTTGGGTGCGCACCTGCTCGACGTGGTTGTCGTAGATGTGGCAGTCACCGCCGGTCCAGATGAAATCGCCCAGTTCAAGGTCGCATTGCTGCGCCAGCATCATCGTCAGCAGCGCGTAGCTGGCGATGTTGAAGGGCACACCCAGAAAGACATCGGCAGATCGCTGGTAGAGCTGGCAGGAGAGCTTGCCGTCCGCCACGTAGAACTGGAAGAAGGCGTGGCAGGGCATCAGCGCCATCTTGGGCAGGTCCGCCACGTTCCAGGCGCTGACGATGATGCGACGGCTGTCGGGGTTGGTCTTGAGCTGCTTGACCACCTCGGCGATCTGGTCGATGTGGCCGCCGTCGGGCGTGGGCCAGCTGCGCCACTGCACGCCATACACCGGCCCCAGGTCACCGTCCGGCCGCGCCCATTCGTCCCAGATCGTCACGCCGCGCTCCTGCAGCCACTTGACGTTGCTGTCGCCACGCAGGAACCACAGCAGTTCCAGGATGATGGACTTCAGGTGCACCTTCTTGGTGGTGACCAGCGGGAAGCCCTGTGTCAGGTCGAAGCGCATCTGGTAGCCGAACACGCTGCGCGTGCCGGTGCCGGTGCGGTCGCTCTTTTGCACGCCATGTTCGAACACATGGCGCATGAAATCTTCGTACTGCTGCGGAGGACGGGTGCTCATGCCCGCCATTGTCTACGGCGCCAGGAGGGCACGAACACTCGCCATAAAAATGTCGAAGGCTTGGCCAGTGTTGGCGTCCGCTTGACCGCCCAGTTGGGCATAAGCTCAGTGCGCATATCGGGCCACATCGTCCTGCTTCTTCTCGTTCCAGTGAAAAAGCTGTTCAGTAACTGCCGATGAGTCCTGGGCAAATGTGTTGAACAGAGCCAAAAAATCCTCAATGAGGATCTCACAAGCCCTCTTGTTGCGCATATAGTCCGAGAACACAAGCATGCCATCAAAGGCAGTTCGCTCTGACCATGTTTGCATCCAGTAATAATGGATTGGCCGGTTGCAGACATCGTGAACGCTAAGTTCAGTTGAATCTGGGTTCTCCATGTCAAAGCGGTCTTCCGGGAATCTGGAGCCCACGTTGGTGAAGGGCCTGTTCTCGACCTCCTTGTATCGGACAACGGGCATCTTTGCGCTGCGAGCGCGATCGTTTACTTTGTGGCGCTCAAGCAGCGTGCGTACTTGAAACGTGACAAGCATAATTCGACGCTCATACAGCACAAGCTGTTTCTCAGACCACCTACGGTAGTCGCGGTGTGTCGTGAGTCACGCCAGTTCCATACGTAATTCTTGGCGCTTCGCTTGAGCGAATAGTTATGCCGCATGCGTCATGCTATTTGTCGCGGCTTGCCGGGCGCATGCATGCGGGGTTGCGTTTGAAACGGATGTAGCCGATCCCCGTGAAAAGAACGGCGAAAACCAAGCCCCAAATGATGGCAAACTTGGCCGCCGCTGCCTGCGCATGTCCCTTCGCAAGTTCTACCCCGAAAAGTAGGACACCCGCGCCGAGTAACGAGATCAGGAACCTCTTGATCCAAAAGCCTGCACTCATTCGTCGCCTCCAATTGCTCGGATATGTCTTGTGACCTAGCCGTCCTCGGTGTCCACCGCGCTGTAGCCGCGATCGCCGAAGAAGGCCTCGTTGCGGCTCTTCGTCATTTCGTGTGGAACCCAACAGTCACAATGACTCCTGGTCGTCGAGCCCGGTGGGCATGTGTGCAGGCCGCTGGCCGGCCTGTGCACATGTCCACGAGGCGTGTTTGA
>JBKBOJ010000018.1:0-45000 GCA_046294815.1 Roseateles sp.
TGACGCGGGCCGGCGGCCAGCGCCAGGCGCTGCTGCAGCTGCCCGTCGGGGCCCAGCAGCGCCAGCAGCGGCTGGGCCGCCTCGGAGACGCTGGCGCCGGCCGGGTTCTGCGTGTAGCCGGCGCTGCCGGCCACCAGCAGCCGGCCGTCGGCGGTGGCGGCCACGTCGAAGATCAGGTCGCCGGCCTCCAGGTCCAGCACGCGGTAGGCCGAGGCCGCAGTCGCGCCCGCCGGCACCAGGGCCAGGAAGGCGTCCCAGCCCTCGTCCACCTGGCGGCTGCGCACCCGGCCCGCCACCGCGACCTGGCCGCCCACCCAGCGCAGCGCATGCAGCTCCGCCCGCTGCTGGGTGTCGATGACCGCCGTGCCCAGGCGCTGGCCGGTGGGGCTGAACTGCGTCAGCAACGCGCCCTCGTAGAGCTCGGGGTCGATGTTCTCGCCGAAGTGCTCGGCATGACCGGCCGCCAGTTCGGTGTAGTCCAGCGACAGCGCCACCGCGATGCGTCCCTGGGCATCGGCGTCCAGGCACAGCCGCCATTGCTGGTCCAGGCTCTGGAAGGGGTCGAAGCTGCCGCTCGTCACGAAGCGCGCGCCGATGAAGACACCGGGCTCCACCAGGCGACGCCACTGCGGCGCAAAGCCGCCGGCGGCCGTGTAGGCCAGCCGGTGCAGCGGCACCGCGTGGCGGCCCGAGCGGAAGGCCAGCGCCAGGTCCTCGCCCAGCGCGGCCAGCCGGCCCGTGTCGCGGGTGGTGTAGGGCATCAGCGACTGCGGATCGCGCGCGGCCCGCGGGTCGCCGACGAAGGGGTCGGTGGGCGCCAGCGCATCGGTGAAGGCCTGTTCGTGCAGCGGCTGGCCGGTGGCCGACAGGCGCGCCAGGCGCAGCGTGCGGTCGCCGGCCAGCAGCAGGCTGATCTGGCCCGAGGGATGGAGCGCGAAGTCCAGCAGCGCCCAGCCGGCCGGCGGCCGGTAGTCGGCGCCCAGCGCGCGGCCGTCCGGCTGCGAGACCAGCAGCCGCCGCTGCGGCACCGTGGGCAGCGCCAGCGGCCGCGGCGTCTCGGCCAGCGCCACCCAGCCGTCGCCGCGGCTGCGCAGCTTGATGATGGCCTCGCCCGGCGTGGGCAGCTGCAGCAGCGCCGGATCGCCGCCCCCGCCCTCGCCGCCTGCACCGCCCCCACCACCGCCACAGGCCGCCAGGGCGGCCGACGCCAAGGCCAAGATCACGCCTCGCCGGCGGGGCTCACTGCTGCTCATTCATCCACTCCCAGGCCGCTCAACGACACGGCCGCGGCATGCTAGGCAGCGTGGCTTGGCGGTGGCGAAAGTTTGGCGGCCGCGGTCACGCCGCCGTCACGCCACCCTCAGCGGCGCTGCCAGACCAGCAGCTTGTTGTTGGCCGGCATGTCCAGCCGCTCGCGCAGCGCCAGGCCCGCTGCCGTCGCCGTGGCGGCCACGTCGGCCAGCCGGCGTATGCCCCACGCCGGGTTGCGCGCTCGCAGGTCCGCGTCAAAGGCGAGGTTGCTGGGCGCGGTGGGTTCGTCATCCAGCAGGTAGGGACCGTAGGTGAGGAGCAGGCCCTGCGGCGCGAGGTGGCGTGCGGCGCCCTGCATCAGCGCCGCCGTGCAGGCCCAGGGCGCGATGTGGATCATGTTGGCGCAGTAGACGGCATCGACCTGCGGCACGGGCCATGGGCTGTCGAGCACATCCAGCGTGATAGGCGCGCGGACCCGCTCCAGGCCGTCGCACCACGCGGCAATGGAGGGCAAGGCGTCGGCGTCGTAGTCGCTGGGCTGCCACTGCCAGCCCGGCAGGCCGGCGCTGAAGAACGCGGCATGCTGGCCGGTGCCGCTGGCGATCTCCAGCAGCAGGCCGCTGGGCGGCAGCAGGCGCTGCAGCGCGGCCAGGATGGGCGGGCCGTTGCGTTCGGCGGCGGGGCTGTGGCGGCGGGCGTCTTGCATGGCGCCGCATTGTGGTCGCGCGCCGAAAGAATGACTTGCGACGGGCGCGGTTTCGCCGGAAGGCACCGCCGGGCACAGTGGCTCCCGTCTTCCACGGAGCCCCTCATGACCCTCAAGCTTTACCGCCACGCCCTGTCAGGCCATGCCCACCGCGCCGAGCTGGCCCTGTCCCTGCTGGGCGTGCCGCATGAACTGATCGACGTGGACCTCGCGGCCCGCGAGCACAAGACGCCCGAGTTCCTGGCCCGCCATCCCTTCGGCCAGCTGCCGCTGCTGGACGACGACGGCCATTGCGTCTGGGACAGCACGGCCATCCTGGTCTATCTGGCGAGCAAGTACGACGCCAGCGGCCGCTGGCTGCCCGCCGACCCGGCCGGCCGCGCCGCGGTGCAGGCCTGGCTGTCGGTGGCCTCAGGCCTGATCGCCTTCGGCCCGGCCACGGCGCGCGTCATCGCGCTGTTCCGCACCGGCGCCGATGCGAGCGAGGCCATTGCCCGCGCCCACGCGCTGTTCCAGGTGATGGAGGGCGAGCTGTCGCGCCGGCCCTTCCTGGTCGGCGACACGCCCACGCTGGCCGACACCGCCGGCTACAGCTACATCGCCAATGCGCCCGAGGGCCATGTGGACCTGGCGCCCTATCCGGCGCTGCGCGCCTGGCTGGCGCGCATCGAGGCCTTGCCGGGCTTCGTGCCGTTCAAGACCTCGCCTGTCGGCCTGCGCGCGGCCTGAACGCCATGGACAGCCCCTTCCACGCCGGCGAGGTCGCCGTGCAGGCGCGCATCGGCATGGCCGAGCGCATGGCCGAGATCGGCAGCCGCGTCGTGCGCGACCACCTGCCCGAGCAGCACCAGCGCTTCTACGAGCAGCTGCCCTTCCTGCTGGCCGGCAGCGTGGACGCCGCCGGCCGGCCCTGGGCCACGCTGCTGGTCGGGCCGCCGGGCTTTGTGCGCGCGACCGACGAGCGCCACCTGGACTTCGCCACCGCGCCCATCCCCGGCGACCCGGCCGCGGCCGGCCTGCGGCCCGGTGCGCCGCTGGGCCTGCTGGGCATCGAGCTGCACACGCGGCGGCGCAACCGCGTCAACGGCGAGCTGCTGGCCGTGGGACCGCAGGGCCTGCGGCTGCGCGTGCAGCAGACCGTGGGCAACTGCCCGCAGTACATCCAGGGCCGCGAGTTCGACTGGGTGCGCGACGCCGCCGACACGCGGCCGCGCGCGGTGGAGCCGGTGGCGGACCTGGCGGGCGACGCAGCCTGGCTGATCGCCTCGGCCGACACGCTGTTCGTCGCCTCGCATGCGGGCGAGGCCGGCGCCGACGTGTCGCACCGCGGGGGGCCGGCAGGCTTCGTCGTGCAGGAGGACGAGCGGACGCTGCTGGTGCCCGACTATTCGGGCAACCGCATGTTCATGACGCTGGGCAACCTGCAGGCCGACGGCCGCGCAGGGCTGCTGTTCATCGACTTCGAGCGCGGCGACCTGCTGACGCTGACGGGCCGCGCGGACATCGTCTGGGGCGGGCCGGCAGTCGCCGCGCTGGACGGTGCCGAGCGCGCCTGGCGCTTCCATCTCGACGAGGGCTGGTGGCTGCGCGATGCCTTGCCGCTGCGCTGGCGGTTTCGGGACTGGGCGCCGCAGAACTGGGTGGTTGGTGCTGAGGGCGGGTGATGCGTCGATGGGCGGGGGAGGGGGCGCTTTGCAGCGGTTGCGGACTTTCGCTTCGCCGAACTCGACGCCTGGAAGCTGTCGTTCAACGCCTGAGTTAAGCCGCGCCGCGAAGCGGCGTCGGCTTGAACGAATTGTTAGGCAGCGCTTGCGAAGTCATCCGAACTTGAGTGCGCTTTGCTCAGCAGCAGTGCGGCGCTCCAGGTTGATTGTTTTGTTCAGGGCGTCGCGCGCCTCGCTACCACAGCGAGCAACTAAAGCCGCTACCTCGTCCTTGGACTTTACTGGGATGAACTCTCGAGTCGGAGAAAAATAAACAAGCGCGGATTTGCCTTGTTGCACAAGGTTGAGCACGTTGTTTAGCGTGCCTTTGCTCTCTCCATCCCAGATCATGAATCCATAATCTGCGTCGAGACTCATACGCGCGTCTTTCATTGCGAAATAGGCGAAGTCCTTCTTTTTGCCGCCAGAGTCAATTGAAACAAGCTCCCAGTTGCCGACATTATTGCGACACTTTCCGTCCATGCAATAGACGCGAACGTTCCTGTAACCTTCCTGAGCAAGGTAGCTCTGAACGGCTTTGTCTGCCCCGTTTGCGTCTCCGATCAAGACGGTGTGACCGTTTGTAATTAGGTTGCGGAGGCGGGTGCGAAGGGCAGGGTTTAGCCGCCCGAGGTTTCTGGACCCGCCGAAGAAGACATTGCTCATCTATGTACCCTCGTGCGCGTGACCGCAAAGACGTATACGGCATGTGCGCCGCCTTGAGCATAGGCCGCTTCCGTCGCGGCTTCCAGTGTCGCCCCGGAACGGTACAGGTCATCGACAAGCAGGACGGTTTTACCGAGCATCTGCCGCGGATCAGCGGCGAAGACCCCAGCCAATAGCTCTTTTCTCCTGCCTGGGTCAGTAACGGACTTAAGCTCGTCTGTGGCACGAACTTTGGTTAGTGCGGTGTCGGATGTCTGTGCGGATAGTCCAGCGGCGAGTCCTGCAGCAATTCTTCGGGTCACTGTGCGTGTTGGGTTTGACGGTGGAACGGGGAGCACAAGATCAAATTTGCCTTTTGCTCTTGCCATTCGCTGCATGGCGAGTGCCAGTAGCTGGTTCAACGCACCTTGGTTTGCCCGATACTTGAACTGGTAAAGCAATTCACCGATTTCGGTGCGCGTGGTCTCGAACACCGGATGGCCGAACTCGTTCTCACCCGCAAGTTTGCTATCAACCGTGTGCCAGTCGAGCACAATGCCGGATCGCCATGGACCTTCAATTGTTTGCGGATGCAGAGTCATTGGGTGCGCTGCCTAACGTTCGACATGAGCGGCATGACCCGGCTTGCCGGGGCATGTCCGCTCGATGGAGGGGTTAGGCGTCTCTCTCATGAAAACTGAACGAACTGGTAGCCGGCTGCTTGAACCACCGTGGAAGGGAAACCGGCATCCTTTCGCATGGCGATCACGGTAGATACGTACGCGGATTTCAGCTGCTCCTGCGGCACGGACCCGCGGTTTGCGGCGTGTTGGCGTTGCAGTGCGATGAACCGGTTCAGTTCGTTGAGTACTTCATCCGATGCCCACAACCAAGCTGCAGCATACGCTGCATGAAACCTGCTCTTCGCATCGTTTGAGCTCTCGTGCCCCTCTATGAAGACACGAAGAGCGCTGCACATCTCCTCGTAAACCTTGCGGCGCCGCTCTGTAGCCGCCGCTTCAGACGTGAGAGTCGACTTCAGTCGTTCGACATCGGCCACGTGAGCCGCCTTTACTCCCTCAACTACGCTAGTTAGGTGAGCGAGGTCTTCCTTTGATGCGAGATTTTTCGCTTTCTCCGCTGCGTATGCGGGCACAAAGCTACGCCATAGAAGCGCGGCCACCGCAAGCCCCACGAGGGCGGAAACGGAGAGGACAAGTGCGACGAGTTCCACGAGTTTCCCTGTAGACGCCTAACGTTCGAGCTAAGCTGCCCGCGAAGGCGGACGGCGCTTGGCCGCGGAAGGCATGCTGCCACAGACGCCTGGAGCGGCCAAGTGACGGCCGCCGTAGCGGGTCAGCTTGAGCGAGGGGTTAGGCTGCATTTCAGCTGCTATTGACGAGTGGTGTTCCGTCTCTGCCACTTTGAAAATAGCTCTAGCGCTGCTGATAGTGCCAAAGTTGCTCCGGAAACGGCAACGATGTATGGCGCAACCAATACGATGAGCGGTGTGCTAGTAATTCCGATCGCTGCGGCGGCAGCTGTTAGGCCCGTTGGAGCGAGAAGCCACGCCCAGAGGATTGCAAGCTTTGAAACAACGATTGTCCCTCGGGCCACGTCGCGTGTTGCTTCGGCTGCCCTTTCGTGATTGTGTGCAATCCAAGTCACGCCTTCGCGTGCCAAGAGTACAAGCCAAACCACAATTGCTGGCAAGAGTAGCGCTGCTACTAGGGCAACGAATGCAACCCTCTTCAGACCCAGCAGGCGGAAGTTCGAAGGCGTTGTCTTCATCGTGAGCGCAAAGCAGAAGTTGCTTGTGCAGCCTAACGTGTTGTAGACCGCAGGGCGACGCGGTCTATCACGGCAACCCGCGCAGTAACGGGGCGCACCGCATGCGATCCAAGTGCTTGTTGATGCTGGACTTTCAGTCCAGTTGACTGTTTATCCATACAGTACTAAATTTCCCGTCAAAAGCCGCACCCGTTACAAAGCTGCTTGACCGGTTCGCGGCGCCGGCAAGCGGAGGCTGCCATGCTGCCCGCCGTCGTTCACCCCGCCATGCCTCGCGCAGCTTTGCGCCCGGCTCACCCGGCCAATTTACCGCCCTTGCGAGCAGTGAAGCTGCTCGATCAGTTGCGTGAGCGCGTCCGGATGTTGCACTACAGCCGGCGGACGGAGCAGGCGTACTTGTACTGGTCTCGGGCCTTCATCCGGTTCCATGGCTTGCGCCATCCTGCGGAGATGGGCGGCCCCGAAGTCGAAGCCTTTCTGACCTATCTGGCGTCCGACCGTGGGCTGTCGCCGTCCAGCCATCGCCAGGCCTTGTCGGCGCTCTTGTTTCTCTACGGCAAGGTGTTGGGCCTGCAGTTGCCCTGGATGCAGGAGATCGGCCGCCCGGTACCCAAGCGGCGCCTGCCCGTGGTGCTGAGTGTCGATGAGGTGTTGTCGGTGCTCGCCAGATTGCAGGGCGAGCATCAGTTGCTGGCCCGGCTGCTGTACGGCACGGGCTTGCGGATCACCGAGGCCTTGTGCCTGCGGGTCAAGGATCTCGACTTTGCGCAGCGTGCGATCTATGTGCGCCAAGGTAAAGGGGACAAGGATCGGGTGGTGATGCTGCCGCAGTCATTGGTCTTGCCGCTGCGAGATCAGTTGGGGCGGGTTCGCCAGGTATGGGCGGCTGATGTGGAGTCGGGCTGCGCCGGGGTGGAAATGCCCTATGCGCTGGAGCGCAAATACCCGCGGGCCGGTGCGAGCTGGGGATGGTTCTGGGTATTTCCTCAAGACCATCATTCCACCGATCCGCGCAGCGGCGTCGTGCGTCGGCACCATCTCTACGACGAGACTTTCCAGCGCGCTTTCAAGCGGGCGGTTCGGGCCGCCGGCATCGACAAGCCCGCGACGCCGCACACGCTGCGGCACTGTTTTGCGACCCATCTGCTTCAAGCGGGTAGCGACATCCGCACTGTGCAGGAGTTGCTCGGGCACGCCGATGTGGCGACGACCATGATCTATACCCATGTGCTCAGGATGGGCGGCGGTGCCGTGCGCAGCCCCCTGGACTCGCTGCCTGGCGCTGAGGAGCCGCCAAGCAGTCGTTGGTGAGCGACAGCAACCAGCCTGAAACAGCCTCCACGGCTGTCTCCCGCACTGCAGCCGCCACACGTCGGATTGGCCCCGTGCGGAGCATGTTCATAGCCCCGCCTCGATGCCGCGCTCGCGCTGATCAACGCAGCGCCGGATTCGCCCGCAGCATGTCCACCGCCAGGTCCACGAAGGCGCGCACCTTCTGCGTCACGTGTCGACCCTCTCGGTGCAGCACATGCACCGGGATGGCCGGTGTCTCGTAGTCAGGCAGCAGCAGCTGCAGCGCGCCGCTGGCGAGGTCGTCGGCCACCTGGTAGCTGACCAGGCGCGCGATGCCCAGGCCCGTCAGCGCCGCGGTGCGGGCGGCGTCGTTGGTGGTGATGCGCAGTCGCGGGCGGATGCGCTGCACGACCGGCCGGCCGGCGTGGGCGAAGCGCCATTCGGGATAGGGCGATACGCCGGTCGGCTGGATCAGCGTGTGCGCGGCCAGATCGGCCGGCGTGCCAGGGCGGCCATGGGCGGCGAGGTAGCCTGGCGTGGCCACCAACACGCGTCGCACGTGGCCCACGGGAACGGCCTGCAGCGACGAATCGGGCAGCTCGCCGATGCGCACCGCCACGTCCATGCCCTCGTCGACGAGGTTGACGACGCGGTCGACGAACAGGCAATGCGCGTCGACGTCCGGGTAGCGCTGCAGGTAGCCGGCCACGATGGGCGTCACATGCAGGTTGCCGAACACGGCCGGCGCCGTGACGCTGAGCTGGCCCTTGATCTGCGTGCGGCTGCCGCTGGTGGCAGCGTCCGACTCGCCGACGTCGGCAAGGATGCGCCGGCAGTCGTCGGCATAGCGCGCGCCGGCTTCGGTCACGCGCACGGCGCGCGTCGTGCGTGTCAGCAGTCGCACGCCAAGCCGGGCCTCCAGCTCGGCGACGGCGCGCGTGACGACGGGGGCCGACAGGTCCAGCCGACGTGCCGCCGCCGCGAAGCCGCCGTGGTCCACCACGGCGACGAAGACCTCCATCGCTTGGAGGCGGTCCATCAGGCGAGCCGGCCCGCCTGGAAGTCCCGCACCGCCTGCACCAGCTCGGCCTCGGTGTTCATGACGAAGGGGCCGTACTGCGCGATGGGCTCGCCCAGCGGCTTGCCAGCCACCAGGATGGCGCGCGTGGGCTGCTCGCCGGCCGTCAGGCGCACGCCGTCGCTGCCCGGCGTGTTGGCGAAGATGGCCATGCGGCCACTGGGCTGCAGGCAGCCGCTGTCGTACTTCAGCGCGCCTTCGTAGACGAATGCAAAGGCGTTGTGTGCGGCCGGCAGTGGCTGCTCGAAGACGGCGCCGGCCGGCAGGTGCAGGTCCAGGTAGAGCGGCTCGGTCACCTCGCGCTGCACGGCACCCGCCACGCCATGGCTCGCGCCAGCGATGACGCGCACTGTCACGCCGGCGCGCTCGAACTGCGGCACGTCCTGGCCCTGCACGTCCAGATACCAGGGCGCGCGCATCTTGTCCTTGGCCGGCAGGTTGAGCCACAGCTGGAAGCCGGCCATGCGGCCTTCGCGCTGCTCGGGAAGTTCGCTGTGGATGACACCGCGGCCGGCCGTCATCCACTGCACGCCGCCGTCGCTCACCAGGCCCTCGTTGCCGGCCGAATCGCGGTGGCGGATGCGACCCTGCAGCATGTAGGTGATGGTCTCGAAGCCGCGGTGCGGGTGGTCGGGGAAGCCGGCCACGTAGTCGTCCGGGTTCTCCGAGCCGAAGTGGTCCAGCATCAGGAAGGGGTCCAGCCGGCGCTGCAGGTTCTGCGTCAGCACGCGGTTCAGGCGCACGCCCGCGCCGTCGCTGGTCGGCTGGCCGGCGACGAGGCGTTCAACCTCGCGCGGGTGGTTCAGGACAGAGGTGGTGGCGGTCATGGTGTGATCCTCTCAGCCTGCAAGCGCCAGCCCAGCGGGCAATTGCCGTTTCTAGGAGCCTGTCGGGACGAGCACCGCGCCGCTCTCCAGCCGCCCCGTCCTGGCGAGGCGCTTCAAGTCAGGCGGCGAGCAGTTCCTTGATTTGGGCGCGGGCGGCACAGAGACCGCGGTCGGCGGCCTCGGGGCCCATGTTCAGGCCTTCGGCGTAGACGAAGTCCACGTCGGTCATGCCCAGGAAGGCCAGCACCGTGCGCAGATAGGGCACGACCTGGTCGGAGGGCTGGTCGCGGTGGATGCCGCCGCGGCTGCTGACGACGTAGACCTTCTTGCCGGTGACCAGGCCCACCGGGCCGGTCGGGCCGTACTTGAAGGTCACACCAGCGCGGGCCACGGCGTCGATCCAATTCTTCAGCTGGGCGCTGATGTTGAAGTTGATCATGGGCGCGCCGATGACGATGACGTCGGCCGCGAACAGCTCGGCGATGAGCGCGTCGCTCAGTGCGACGCGGGCGGCCTGCTCGGGCGTGCGGGCCTCGGCCGGCGTGAACAGCGCGTTCAGGCCGGCTTCGTCCAGCACCGGCAGCGGGTTGACGGCCAAGTCGCGCACCGTGACGGTGGCGCCGGGATGGGCGGCGCGCAGGCCGGCGGTCAGCTCATTGGCCAGCCGGGTGGACACCGAGCCCTGGTCGTCTTGCAGGCGGCGGGCGCTGGAGTTGATTTGCAGGATGTTCATTCGGGATTCCGGGTGAGGCGTTGCGTTGGATTGAACTTTAGGAGTCGCCAATCCAGCCCGGAAGTCGCTGATCTGCATAAGATTGTTCCACCAATGGATCAATGGAGGGCCGGATGGAATCGGATGCCGACGACTTGCTGCTGTTTGCCCGCGTCATGGAGGCGGGCAGCTTCAGCCGTGCGGCCGAGCGCGTGCACTGGCCCAAGAGCACGGTGTCGCGGCGCATCGCGGCGCTGGAGCAGCGCCTGGGCGAGAAGCTGTTGCTACGCAGCACGCGCAAGCTGTCGCTGACGGACTTTGGCGCCGGCGTGCTGGAGCATGCGCGCGCAGTCGCGGCCGAGGTGGACGGTGCGCTGGCGCTGGCCCTGCACCGCCAGCAAAGGCCCAGCGGCCGGCTGCGCGTGTCCATGCCGGCCGATTTCGCGCAGACGGTGATGGCCGGCACGCTGGCCGAGTTCGCCATCCAGTATCCCGAGGTGTCGTTGGAGCTGGACCTGACGCCGCGGCGCGTGGACATCATCGGCGAGGGCTTCGACCTGGCCATCCGCATGGGCCAGCTGGACCAGGAAGGCCAGTTGGGCGCGCGCCGGCTGGCGGTCACGCACTGGGGCTTGTATGCGTCGCCGGCCTACCTGGCGCGCGCGGGCGAGCCGCTGCTGCCGCAGGCGCTGGCACAGATGCACGGCCTGATGCTGCTCAGCCGTACCGGCGAGGCCGTGCCCTGGCGGCTGCAGCGCGACGGTGGCGAGGCGGTCGTCGTCGAGCCGGCGCAGCGCACGCTGGCCAATGCGCCCAGCCTGCTGGTGACGCTGGCGGAGCAGGGCGTGGGCATCGCCGGCGTGGACCGGCTCAACGTGCGCGAGGCGCTGCAGCAGGGCCGGCTGCAGCGCGTGCTGCCGGACTGGAACCTGCCCGGCTCGACCTGCTGGGCGGTGTTCCCGGAGCGGCGGCTGATGCCGCTGCGCACCCGGGTGTTCCTGGAGGCGATCTCAGCGCGGCTGGCCGCCTGCCCGCTGCCGCCGGACTAGAGCGATCACGGCCAGCCCGGCAGCGAACAGCAGTACCGTGGCCGGCTCGGGCACGGCGGTGGCGAGCACCGCGGCGGCCAGCTGCTGGTGGCCCCGCGCCGTTGGATGGATGCCGTCCCAAAACAGGGCGGTGTCCACGTCGCAGGCGTTGGCCGCGGCGCCGCAGGCATTCGTCCAGTTGCTGAAGCCGGACGCGGCCCCGGCGGCCACCGTCTGCGTCATGAAGCCGAACACATCGAAGGTGCTGGCCCCGCTGCCGGCCAGCGCGGCGGCCAGTGCGTTGTTCATGGCCCAGCTCAGCGCGGTCGCCTCGGTGCCGACACCCATGGCGCCGGCCAGCGGCGTCAGGCCAAAGTTGGGCGTGTTCAGCACCAGCACATGCTGGGCGCCGGCGAGCTTCAGGTCGGCCACCAGGCCGGCCATGTCGGCGGCGTAGCCGGCCACGGTAGCCGCGCCGACCGCAGCCGCATCCGCACCGCCGGCAATGGCCTCCAGCGCGGCGCGCACGTTGTTGCCGCCGCCCGCGACGATGTAGAGCGCATTCGGGTCAGCGACGTTGCCGCTGGCGCCGAGGTACCAGTCCAGCTGCCGGCGCATGCTGAACGGGAAGCCCGGCGCCAGCGGCTCGTCGCCGTCGGTGCCGGTCTGCGCGCCGCCGAAGGCATAGTTCGTGCCGCCCAGCACGGAGGGCGCCAGCGTCAGCCCCAGTGACTGCGCGAGGTATTGCGTCCAGACCGGGCCATTGGAATAAGTGCCAGCCAGCGAGGGGTACTTGCTGTAGTAGCCATCGCTGGTGATCGGCAGCTGCGGCACGCCGCCGAGCGCCCCCGTGATCAGGGCGGCGTTGTTGCCGCTGTCGGACAGGCTGTCGCCGAAGACGACGAGACCGGAGTAGGGGCTTGCAGCAGAGGCCGACAAGGCCGCGCACAAGCCCAGGCCCGCGGCGACGCGGGCGAGCAGACGTATGGACATGGAAACTCCCTGGTTGGCGCCGCAGCACACCGAGCGGCGGCCGCGAGCATCCCCGGTCGTCAGGCCAGCGTCAACCCGGTAGACATGCCGGGTGGCGGCGTCACTCGTCCACGTTGTTGAAGGCGATCTCGACCGCCGCGTCGCGCGGCTGCGGGATGGGCGCGAAGCGCCATTGCCGTACCGCTTCGACGGCCGCCATGCCCAGCCGACTGTGGCTGGTCTTGATGACCTGAACCTGTTGCACCGAGCCGTCCATCGCCACGGTGAACTGCACCTGCGCGAAGCCGTTGCGGAAGCTCTGCTGCTGCAGCTGGCGGGGAATGACCGGCTCCACCTTGGACAGCAGCTTCAGCGGCACCTCGGGCGGCTCTTCCGGCTCGGCGGGGGCCGCCTCCACGGCCTGAGCCGGCGCAGCCAGCGGCGCGGCAGGGCCCGTGTCGGGTGCGGCAGCCGTGACCGGCGCCGGGGCAGCTGCGGGCTCGGGCGTTGGACCAGGAAGCGCCACCTGGGCCGGCGCGGGCGCCGCCGTGGCAGCAGTGGCCGGTGCGGGTGCGGGTGCGGGTGCGGGCCTGGGTGCCGCGGCTGCGACCGGCTTGCGTGGCGCGGGTGCCGGAGCCGGCGCCGGCGCCGGCGCCGGGGGCTGCCGGCTCGCCGCACGCTCGGCGTTGAGCTTGATCCAGTGGAAGACGGAGTCCGCGGCCTTCTGGGCGCGCTCCAGGCTGGTGCCGGGCTTGGCGGCATCGGCCTGGGCATGGGCGGAGCGTACCGGCCATGCCAGGAGCAGCGCACTGGTCAGCAGCGACAACAGGGGCAACGCCCGGGCCGGGTGCCATGCGCTTGGGTTCACAGCGGTGCAGAGAAAACAGGTTCGAGGCTTTGGGAGGGCCGGACTGTAGCCACACTCGCCAGCCTCGAGGGGCGGGGTTTGCCCCGCCGGATGCGCAGTATCAAACGCTTTTTCTCAGCGGGTCAGGTCTTGCCGAGCAGCGCGCGGCAGCGTTTCTCGTGCTGTTGGATCTCGGCCAGCGTGACCTCGATGTCGTGGCGCTGCTGCTCCAGCTGCTCGCGGTGCCGCGCCAGGATCTCCAGGAAGGCCCGCAACTGCGGTTCGGCGCTGGCCTGGCTGTCGTACATGTCCACCAGCTGCTTGATCTCCTGCAGCGCCAGCCCCAGCCGTTTGCCGCGCAGCGTGAGCTTGAGCCGCGTGCGGTCGCGTGGTGTGTAGACGCGGTTGCGCCCCTTGCGGCCGGGTTCCAGCAGGCCCATGTCCTCGTAGAAGCGGATGGCGCGGGGCGTGATGTCGAACTCGGCGGCAAGTTCGGTGATCGTGAAGGTCGGTTGCTGTGACTCGGTCGCGGCGGGGACAGACTTGCGGGGCGGCATGGCTACACTGGATTGACGTAAACGTCAGTCTAGAGCCGTCATGGGCAATCCACGCGAATCGGAACTTCATTACCCCCTGGGCGAAACCCTGCCCCGGCCCGGCGAGGCGCTGGACCTGGCACCAGGCGTGCGCTGGGTGCGCATGGGCCTGCCGTTTGCGCTGGACCACATCAACCTGTGGCTGCTGCGCGACCGCATCGATGGCCGCGAGGGCTGGACCATCGTGGACTGCGGCATCGCCAGCGACGACACGCGCGGCAACTGGGAGCGGGTCTTTGCCGAGCGGTTGGACGGGCTGCCGGTGCTGCGCGTGATGGCCACGCATTTCCACCCCGACCACCTGGGCCTGGCGCACTGGCTGACCGAGCGCTGGAACTGCCGCTTGTGGATGAGCGCGACGGATTTCAACCTCGCCCGCCTGGCCAGCAGCTCCACGGTGGGCATGGGCGGCGCGGCGGCGGCGGCCTTCTTCGGCAGCCACGGCCTGACCGACCCGGACTCGCTGGAGAAGATCCGCGCCCGCGCCGACTACTACCCCAAGATGGTGCCGCTCGTGCCCGCCAGCTACCGGCGGCTCATGGATGGCATGGCACTGAACATCGGCGGCCGCCGTTGGCGTTGCATCGCCGGCTACGGGCATGCGCCGGAGCACATCAGCCTGTATTGCGAGGACGCGCGGCTGTTGATCTCTGGCGACATGGTGCTGCCGCGCATCTCCACCAACGTGTCGGTGGTCGACGTGGAGCCCGAGGCCGACCCGCTGACGCTGTACCTGGACTCGCTGGCGCGCTACCTGGACCTGGCCCCGGACACGCTGGTGCTGCCCTCGCACGGCAAGCCCTTTAGCGGCCTGCATGCGCGCATCGACCAGCTGCGCGAGCACCACGACGAGCGGCTGGCCGAGGTGATGGCCGCCTGTCGCGCTGCGCCCACCCATGCGGCCGGACTGCTGACGGTGCTGTTCAAGCGCAAGCTGGACCTGCACCAGACCACCTTCGCGATGGGCGAGGCCATCGCCCACCTGAACGCACTGTGGTTGAAGGGCCAACTGCGGCGTGAACGCGGTGCGGACGGCGTGTTCCGCTTCAGCGTCAGCTGAAATGGAGACGCCGCCGACGAGGTCATCGTGCGGCGGCGTCCGGCTTAGCTTGGTACCTTTGCTCCCACCGGCGGGGCCGGCCTGCGGTACCTGTGTGACAGCGTTGCGGCGCAGTGTTGCGCAAGCTGCGTGCCGCCGGCGCAGGCTGGGGCGGGAATATTTACTCGCCCGTCACTGCACGATGATGGACTCCGCGCGCAGCGCGTCGCGCGAGCGTTCGAAATCCGGCAGCACCGACCGCACCGTGTCCCAGAACGCCGGGCTGTGGTTCATCTCGCGCAGGTGGGCCAGCTCATGGGCCACGACGTAGTCGATGATGGCCGGCGCGAAATGGATGAGCCGCCAGTTCAGGCGGATGGTGCCGTCGGCGCTGGCGCTGCCCCAGCGCGTCTGCGCGGATGACAGCCGCAGCGACTTCATCGTGACGCCCAGTTGCTGCGCGAAATGCCTGCAGCGCGGCAGGAAGTCTTCCTTGGCGCGGGCCTGCAGCCAGGCCTGGGTCAGGTCGCGGATCTGCTCGGCCGACGCGCCAAGCGGCAGCGGCAGGCGCAGCTGGCGGCTGGCAGCGTCCCAGACGACCTCGCGCTCGGCCGGGGCCAGTAGCAGCGTCAGCGGCTCGCCCAGGTAGGGCAGGCGGCCGCCGTCCAGCCAGGCGATGCGCGCGGCCTGCATGCGCTGTTGGCGCTCGCGCTGCTCGACCAGCTTGCGCAGGATCCAGTCGCCCTTGTGATGCAGCGCGCGCTCGATTTCGTTGATGGGCACCCAGCGCGGCGCGCTGACGCGCAGGCCCTGCGGTCCGACGACGAAGCCGATGCTGCGCCGGCGCGCGCGCTTCAATTCGTAGCCGATGCGATGCTGGCCCAGCCACAGCTCGCGCTGCGAGCGCGGCGCGCCGGGTTCGGCGGGCGCGATCTCCGCCGTCACGTCGAACAGCGACAGCTGGCTGTCCTGCAGGAGTGGGGCCGGGCGCTTGGGCGGCATGGGCGTCAGCGCGGGTGGGCGGCGCCGGCGCTGCCGGCGGGCGGAGGGTCTGCGTAGGCCTCGGGGTCCAGCCGGCGCATTTCGGACTCGATCCAGTCCTTGACCTCTTGCATCATCTCCTGCGGCTCGCGGCCCTCGGGGCGGATGGGCCGGCCGATGGAGATGTCGACCACGCCGGGGCGCAGCAGAAAGCTCTTGCGCGGCCAGCAGCGTGCCGCCGTCACCGCGATGGGCACGACCGGCAGGCCGGCCTCGATGGCCAGACGGGTGCCGCCGGTCTTGTACTCGCCCACTTGACCGCGCGGGATGCGCGTGCCCTCGGGAAACATGATGACCCAGTTGCCTTGGGCGCCCAGGCGCTTGCCCTGGGTCAGCACCTTGTTCCAGGCCTCGGCGCGGCGGCCGCGGTCGATGTGGATCATGTCCATGCGCGCCATTGCCCAGCCGAAGAAGGGCACGTACAGCAACTCTCGCTTGAACACATAGGCCAGCGGGTGGCTGAGCAGCGCCGGGTAGGCGAAGGTCTCCCAGGTGCTCTGGTGCTTGGAGAGCAGGATGACGCCCGCGCGGCGGTCGGCGGCGGTGGGCAGGTTTTCCATGCCCTGGATGCGCCAGCGCACGCCGCAGATGAAGCGGGCGCTCCAGATGGCGAGCTTGAGCCAGTTGGCGCAGGCCCAGTAGACCGGGTCGCCGCGCCGGAACACGGACAGCAGCAGCACGCCCAGCGCCCAGGGAATGACCGTGACGACGAGGACGAGCACGAAAATCAGCGAGCGAATGGCGCTCAGCAAGGTCGACATCTAGTTCAGGTCTCCGGCCTGGGTAGCGGGGGAGAAGGTCCAGCCGCGCTGGTCGGCCAGGCGGCGGCGTTCCTCCTGGATCAGCGATTCGGCAAAGTCCATCAAGTTGTCGTGCACGCGGGCATGCGGCACTTGTACGAGCAGCCGGGCCAGCTCCTCGGCGGCCAGCCTGCCGATGGGGCCGGTCAGCACCAGGTGCGGCACGCAGCCGGCGTTCTGCGCCGTCAGCAGGTCGGTCAGCGACGCGCCCACCATGTGCACCGCGGGCAGTTCGACGTCGAAGCGCTCGCCGATTTGCCGGATCAGGCCGGGTCGGGGCTTGCGACAGTCGCAGCCTTCCTCGGGCGTGTGCGGGCAGAAGAAGGCGGCGTCCAGCCGCCCGCCCTTCTCGGCCAGCAGTTGGTTCAGGCGCAGGTGCACCGCATTGAGCGATGCCATGTCCAGCAGGCCGCGGCCGATACCGGCCTGGTTGGTGGCCAGCACCGTGTGCCAGCCGGCATGGTTGAGCCGCGCGACGGCCTCCAAGGCGCCGGGCAGCGGTTCCAGCTCGTCTGGCGCCTTGACGTGGTCGTCCCGGTAGCGGTTGAGTGTGCCGTCACGCCCGAGGATGACGAGCTTCATGGCGTGGGCGTGGTCGGCGCGCATGGCGGTCGTTCAGGCTGCCAGCTTGGAGAGGTCGGCCACGCGGTTCATGGCCGCATGCAGCCGGCCCAGCAGCGCCAGGCGATTGGCGCGCAGGGCCGGGTCCTCGGCGTTGACCATGACGTCGTCGAAGAAGGCGTCGACCGGGCCCTTGAGCGCGGCCAGGGCCTTGAGTGAGCCCGTGTAGTCGTGCCGCTCGAATAGCGCGTCAGCCGCAGGCTGCACCTCGGCAATTGCCGCGGCGAGCGCGCGCTCGGCGGCTTCCTGCAGCAGCTCGTCCTTCACGTCGGTGGGCAGCTCGCCCTCGACTTTCTTGAGGATGTTGCCCACGCGCTTGTTGGCGGCGGCCAGCGACGCGGCTTCCGGCAGGGTCGCAAAGGCGCGCACCGCCTCCAGGCGTTTGGGCACGTCGCCCAGCCGAGCGGGGCGCAGCGCCAGCACGGCATCCACTTCCTGGGCGCTGTAGCCTTGGTCGCGCAAGCTGACGGCCAGGCGGTCGGCGAAGAAGGAAAGCAGCGCCTCGCTGGGATTGGCGATCAGCTCGCCGAAGGGGGGCAGGGCTGCGTCGATCAGCGCGGGCAGCTCCAGCGGCAGGTTTTTCTCGACGAGGATGCGGATGACGCCCAGCGCATGGCGACGCAGCGCGAAGGGATCTTTGTCGCCGGTGGGCAGCTGGCCGATGCCGAACAGGCCCACCAGGGTTTCGAGCTTGTCGGCCAGCGCGACGACGGTGCCCGTGTGGTTGCGCGGCAGCGCGTCGCCGGCAAAGCGCGGCTTGTAGTGGTCCTCGATCGCGATGGCCACGCCGTCGCGCAGGCCCTCGTGGCGGGCGTAGTAGCCGCCCATGATGCCCTGCAGCTCGGGGAACTCGCCCACCATGTCGGTCAGCAGGTCGCACTTGGCCAGCAGCGCCGCCTGCTGCACCTTGCCGTCCAGCACGTCGAACTCGTCCTTGGCCTCGACGGTGTAGGGCACCGTCGCCATGCGCAGCTGGTTGACGATGGCGTGGGCGATGGCCCGCACGCGTTCGGTGCGCTCGGCTTGGCTGCCCAGCTTGCCGTGGTAGACGACCTTGGCGAGACCCGGCAGCCGGCTCTCCAGCGTCTTCTTGCGGTCCTGGTCGAAGAAGAATTTGGCGTCGGCCAGGCGCGGGCGCACGACGCGCTCGTTGCCCTGGATGACGGCGCTGGCGTCGGCCGGTGCGATGTTGCTGACCACCAGGAAGTGGCGGGTCAGCTTGCCCTGGGCGTCCAGCAGCGGGAAGTACTTCTGGTTGGCCTTCATCGTCAGGATGAGGCACTCTTGGGGCACGGCCAGGAACTCGGGCTCGAACGCGCAGGTCAGCACGTTGGGGCGCTCGACGAGGGCTGTCACCTCGTCGAGCAGCGCGTCGTCGTCAATCGGCTTGAGGCTGAGCGCGTCGGCCGCGGCCCGGAGCTGGCGCGCAATCTCGGCGCGGCGTTCGGCAAAGCTGGCAATCACCGCGCCTTGCTCGCGCAGCTGCGTGGCATAGCTGTCAGCGGACTCGATGGCGACGGTGGGCTGCGCGGCCTCGAAGCGGTGGCCTTGGGTCGTGCGGCCGGCGCTGAGGCCCAGGGCCTGCACAGGCACCACCTCGGTGCCGTGCAGTGCGACCAGGCCGTGCGCCGGGCGCACGAACTTCACGTCGGTCCATCCATCGGCCAGCTGGTAGCTCATGACCTTGGGAATGGGCAGCCTGGCCAGCGCCTCGTCCAGCGCCTTCTGCAGACCCTGGGCCAGCGTGGCGCCGGGCTGGATGCTGTCCCAGAACAGTGCCTCGGCCTTGCCGTCCGGCTGGCGCTTCAACTGCGGCACGACGTCGGCGCCGGCGCCTATGGACGCCAGCTTTTTCAGCAGCGCGGGCGTGGGCTGACCATCGGCGGTCAGCGCGACGGCGACGGGCATCAGTTTCTGCTGCACCGCCTTGTCGGCGGCCTTCGGGGAAACGCCGACCACATGCACACCCAGCCGGCGCGGCGACGCGAACGCGGTGACCACGGCGTCGGCCGCGGCCAGGCCTTGCGCCTTCAGGCTGTCGGCCAGCACGCCGGCGAAGGACTCGCCCAGCTTCTTCAGCGCCTTCGGCGGCAGCTCTTCGACAAACAATTCAACGAGGAGGTTCGCGCTCATCGGTCAGGCCGCCTTTTTGTTCTTCAGTTCGATCTGCGCGATCACGTCTTCCGCCCAGGCCTTGGGCGCCATCGGGAACCCGAGCCGTGCGCGGCTGTCGACGTAGCTCTGCGCGACGGCGCGGGCCAGGTTGCGGATGCGGCCGATGTAGGCGGCTCGCTCCGTCACCGAGATGGCGCCGCGTGCATCCAGCAGGTTGAAGCTGTGGCCGGCCTTCAACAACTGCTCGTAGGCGGGCAGGGCCAGCTGCTGCTCCATCAGGTGCTTGGACTGCTTCTCGTGCGCTGCAAAGGCGCCGAGCAGGAAGTCCACGTCGCTGTGCTCGAAGTTGTAGGCCGATTGCTCGACCTCGTTCTGGTGGAACACGTCGCCATAGCTCAGGCCGTCGGTGTAGACCAGGTCGTAGACCGACTCCTTGCCCTGCAGATACATGGCCAGGCGTTCCAGCCCGTAGGTGATCTCGCCGGTGATGGGTTTGCAGTCGATGCCGCCGACCTGCTGGAAGTAGGTGAACTGCGTGACCTCCATGCCGTTGAGCCAGACCTCCCAGCCCAGGCCCCAGCAGCCCAGCGTCGGGTTCTCCCAGTCGTCCTCGACGAAACGCACGTCGTTCTTCTTGAGGTCAAAGCCCAGGGCCTCCAGCGAGCCGAGGTAGAGCTCCAGGATGTTGGCCGGCGCGGGCTTGAGCACGACCTGGTACTGGTAGTAGTGCTGCAGGCGGTTGGGGTTGTCGCCGTAGCGGCCATCCTTGGGGCGGCGGCTGGGCTGCACGTAGGCAGCCTTCCAGGGCTCGGGGCCGAGGGCGCGCAGGAAGGTGGCGGTGTGGCTGGTGCCGGCGCCGACTTCCATGTCGTAGGGCTGCAGCAGCGCGCAGCCTTGTCGGGACCAGTAGTCCTGCAGGGTCAGGATGATTTGCTGGAAGGTCAGCATGGGATGGGTCGCAAAAGGGGTGTCCGATTCTATTGGGCCGCCCTCTTCAGCCCGGCGAAGGCCAGCAGGCCCAGCGCCCACAGCGGCCACAGGCCAAATGCGTCCAGCCAGCGCGCATAAGGCGTGGCGCCGCGGCGGCCGTCCACCGTGGCCTCCAGCACGCCGCGTTGCAGCGCCGGCAGCCGTGCCGTGACCTGGCCGCGGTGGTCCACTGCGGCAGTGGCGCCGGTGTTGGTCGAGCGCACGAAGGGGCGCTGGAACTCCAGCGCGCGCATCTGCGAGAACTGCAGGTGCTGGTCCAGCACCATCACCGTGCCGAACCAGGCCAGGTTGCTGACGTTGACGAACACCGTGGCACCGTCTGCGGCGGCAGCGCTGTGCACGAAGTCCTCGCCGAACAAGTCCTCATAGCAGATCAGCGGCCGCAGCCGCTGGCCCGCGACCTGCCAGGGCCGCTGGTGGTTGCCGCGCGCTTGGTCGCTCAGCGGGATGGCCATCGCGCGCACGAACCAGCCGAAGCCGGGCGGGATGAATTCGCCGAAGGGCAGCAGATGGCGCTTGCCGTACTGATAGTCGCCGCCCAGCACGACGACCGAGTTCACGAAGCCGTCGTGCTCGTTGCCCAGAAAGCTTCCCAGCAGCGCCGGGCGCTCGGGCCGCGTCAGCCGCAGCAGCGTCGCGCGGTCCAACTCGGCCAGCGGCAACGGCACCACCGACTCCGGCGTGATGACGACCTGGCCGCGCGCCGACTCGATGAGCCCGGCCAGCGTGGCCAGGTTGGCGGCGAAGCGCTCGGGGTCGAATTTCTGATCCTGTGCAATGCTGGGCTGGACCAGCGAGATCGCGATGCTGCCGCTGGACGTCGTGAACGATTGCGGCAGCAGCAGGCCCGCCAGCGGCAGCAGCAGCGCCGGCGCGGCCCAGCGCCAGGCGCGCTCCTTCAGCAGCACCAGGCCGGCGGCGGCCAGCGCGGCCAGCGCGGTGATGCCGTACACGCCCACCCAGGGCGCCCAGGCCGCCAGCGGGCCGGCCGTGTGCGCATAGCCCGAGGCAATCCACGGAAAGCCAGTGAACCAGCTTGCCCGCGCCAACTCGGCCAGCAGCCAGGCCGGCACCAGCGCCAGCAGCCGCCAGCGGCCGGCCGGCAACCAGCGCGCCGTCAGGTACAGCGCCAGCGCGTAGTAGCCGCACAGAAAGGCCGCCAGCAGCCCGACCGCGAGCGCGGCCAGCGGCCAGGCGATGCCGCCGTACTGGTGCATGCTGATGTGCAGCCACCACAGCCCGGCGGCCAGCCAACTCCAGCCGAACAGCGCGCCACGCAGCGCGGCGGCCCCGGGCGCGGCCCGCTGCACCAGCGCGAACAGCAGCGCCAGCGCGGCGATCTGGGCCCACCAGGCCTGGGTGGGCGCGAAGGATGCGGTCTGCAGCAGGCCGGCCGCCAGCGCGGCCGCCGCGCCATGCCAGGCCCTCACGCGCCGGGCTCTTCGTCGGGCGCGCGCGTGACCTTGAACCAGCGCACCGCGCCGCCTCGGGTCAGCATGACGGCGAAGTCCAGCCCCGCCACGCGCACCACCTCGCCGCGGCGCGGCACGCGGCCGTGCTCGTGCGCCACCAGGCCGCCGATGGTGTCGAAGTCGTCGTCCGGCAGCGCAGTGCCGAAGCAGCCATTGACGGCGGCAATGCTGGCGTCGCCCGCCACGCGCTGGCTGCCATCGGCCAGCGTGTAGATGCCGGTGTCGGAGCTCTGCTCGTCGAACTCGTCTTCGATCTCGCCGACGATCTCCTCCAGCACGTCTTCAATCGTGATGAGGCCGGCGGTGTTGCCGAACTCGTCGATGACGATGGCCAGATGGTTGCGGTTGGAGCGGAAGTCGCGCAGCAACTCGTTCAGGCCCTTGCTCTCGGGCACGAAGGTGGCCGGGCGCAGCAGCGCGCGGAGGTTGAGATCCGGCGCGCGCTGCATCTTCAGCAGATCTTTGGCCAGCAGGATGCCGATGATGTTGTCGCGGCTGCCCTCGTAGACCGGGAAGCGCGAGTGGCCGGTGTCGATGACGACGTGCAGCAACTCGTCGTACGGCGCGTCGATGTCCAGCAGGTCCATGCGCGGCGCGGCCACCATGGCGTCGCCGGCACACAGCTCGGCCATGCGCAGCACGCCCTCCAGCATCTTGCGCGATTCGGGTTCGATCAGCTCACGCTGCTCGGCCTCGGCCAGCGTCTCGATCAGTTCGGTCTTGGAGTCGGGGCCCGGGTGCAGGAACTCCAGCATGCGCTCCAGCAGGCCACGGGCCTCGGGCGGGTGTTTGGCGGCCGCGCGTGCTGGGGGCCGGCCTGATTGCGGTTCGCTCAAGGGCGCTGTCAGGGTATTGCGACAGGGGACAGAATAGCTGATTGCTTTGACAAGCTCTTGTAGCCCGGCGCCGGGCCCCCATCTCGGCAGCCTTCTTTAGAAACGGTCCCCGCCATGTCTGACAAAGGTCTCATCCCCGCCACCATCCTCACGGGCTTTCTCGGCGCCGGCAAAACCACACTGCTCAAGCGCGTGCTGACGGAGGCCCACGGCCAGAAGATCGCCGTCATCGAGAACGAGTTCGGCGAGGAGAACATCGACACCGACATCCTGGTGTCCGACACCAACGAGCAGATCATCCAGATGAGCAACGGCTGCGTCTGCTGCACGATCCGCGAGGATTTGCGCACCACGCTGTCCGACCTGGCCGCCAAGCGCCGCAAGGGCGAGCTGGACTTCGAGCGCGTCGTCATCGAGACCACCGGCCTGGCCGACCCCGGCCCCGTGGCCCAGACCTTTTTCATGGACGATGAGGTCGCCGAGGCCTATCTGCTGGACTCCATCGTGACGCTGGTGGACGCCAAGCATGCCGACGAGCAGCTCAACACCCGCCAGGAAGCTCGCATGCAGGTGGGCTTTGCCGACCAGATCTTCATCAGCAAGACCGACCTCGTAGAGCCTTCCGCCGTGGACGCCTTGATCCACCGGCTCAAGCACATGAACCCGCGCGCGCCCATCCAGACGGCGCATTTTGGCGAGGTGGCCCTCTCCAAGGTGTTCGACCTGCGCGGCTTCAACCTCAACGCCAAGTTGGAGATCGACCCCGATTTCCTGAAGGCCGACGACCATGGGCATGACCACCATCACCATGACCACGACCATGAGCACGGCGAACACTGCGACCACCCTCACCATCATCACCACGACGACGACGTGAAGAGCTTCGTCTTCCGGTCCGACAAGCCCTTCAACCCGGCCAAGCTGGAGGACTTCCTGGGCGCCATCGTGCAGGTCTACGGCCCCAAGTTGCTCCGTTACAAGGGCGTTCTGTTCATGAAAGGCACCGACAAGAAGGTGATCTTCCAGGGTGTTCACCAGATGATGGGCTCCGACCTGGGCCCGAAATGGATGCCGAACGAGAAAAAACAGAGCAAGATGGTTTTCATCGGCATCGACCTGCCCAAGGACGTGCTGATGCAAGGTCTGGAAGGCTGTCTGGCGTGATTTTTCGGTCCCTGGTACGCGGGTTTCGGGGGGCGCCGAGATTCCAGATCGCATGGCTACAATCCGCCGCGCTCAAAATTGGGCAGCCGGCTCAACAGCAGTGGGATCAAGGTCCGACACCGCGCCGATGCACGCCCAGAGCGAGGAGAAGATTGTGAGCAAGACCCCGGCCCCAAAAACCGCCGCCGCACCCAAGGGTGCGAAGAAGACCGATGCTGGCGCCGACGTCGCCACGCTGGAGGCGCCCGCGCCGGCGAACCGCTTCGCCGACCGCTTTGCTCCGCCGAAACCGCCCGTGCGCGGCGCCGTCCAGGCCGACGAGACGCCGCGTGTCGCGGCCAAGGGCGATCCCAAGCTCGCCAATGCCTGGAAGACCAAGCCCGGTGCCGAGCTGACTGACGCCGAAGTCTTGGCCATGCCGGACTCGGAGTACATGAACGCCAAGCAAATCGAGTTCTTCCGCGCCAAATTGGAGGCGCTGAAGAACGAGGTGCTGTCCAACGCCGGCGAGACGACCGAACACCTGCGCGAAGACACCACCATCGTGCCCGACCCGGCCGACCGCGCGACCATCGAGGAAGAGCACGCGCTGGAGCTGCGTACCCGCGACCGCGAGCGCAAGCTGCTGAAGAAGATCGTGCAGGCCATCGCCCGGCTGGACAGCGGCGAGTACGGCTACTGCGACGAGACCGGCGAGCCCATCGGCGTGGCCCGGCTGATCGCCCGACCCACGGCCACGCTGTCGCTCGAAGCGCAGCAGCGCCGTGAGCTGAAGCAGAAGATGTTCGGCGATTGACATGGTTGGCCCCGCGCCCGGTCCCGCCCCGCTGAACGCGGGCGCGCCCAGTCGGTCCCCCCAGGGGGCGGCGATGCTTGCGGCATCGAGTCGCAAGCACATCGCCCAAGGCGGGCCGGCCTGGCAGCGGCCCGGCGCTCGGCCCGCCAACTAACGACGCCCATCCATGGCCGACTCCAAACCCAGCGATCCCAGGGAAGGCGACAGCTTCTTCCGCAAGGTCGCGCGCTTTGTGGCCAACCCGACCACCGATTGGTCGGAGATCAACTCCCGCCAGGACGACCCCCAGGGCGATCTCGCCAAGGCCGAGTTGCGCGCCATGGTGGAGCGCAAGCGCCGCAACGACTTCGTGCGCAAGCGCGAGCTGGACATGCTGCGCCGCATCCGTCGCGAGGGCCTGACGCCCGAGCAGCTGGCCGCGCTGGCGTCGGCGCCGTCCAAGCTCGGTGATGACGAGCGCATCAGCGAGCCTGGCTCCAAGATCGACCTGGGCGTGAAGGCCAAGATCGACGAGATCGAGCAGCAGATGGTGGGTGAGAGCTTTGCCACCACGCAGGCCTTGCCCAAGCAGCAACCGGGCTTCTTCGAGACCAGCACCCGGCCCGTGGCCTTCGCCTCCACCGTGTCCGCCCCGCCTGCGGCGAGCGTGGACTCGGCAGCGGGCCGCGTCGGCCAGTTCGCGTCGCCGCGCGAGGCTGAGCGGGCGGCGGCGTCGCCGGCCGCGGTGGTGATGGGGGCGGCGCTGCCGCCGCTGTCCGACTCGCCGCCCAGCCGCCTGCCCGACCTGCCGCCGCTGGACATGCCGCTGTCGTTCACGCTGGCCGAGTCGGCGGCGCCGGTGGAGGTGCAGGAGGTCGTGCACGACCCCGATCTGGACGAGGCCGTGATCGCCTTCGCGAATGCCGACTACGAGTCCAGCGAGCGGGCGCTGACCGACCTGGTGCGTCCGGGCGGTGGTCGCAACCTGCACAGCGAGACCTGGCTGGTGCTGTTCGACCATTACCGTGCCACCGGGGCCCAGGGCAAGTTCGAGGCGCTGGCCGTCGAGTACGCACAGCAGTTCGGTCTGTCGGCGCCGCAGTGGTTCTCCATGCCCCGGCTGGTGGCTGAGAGCACGCGCCAGTCCAACCGCTCGCCCATGGCCAAGGCCGGCGAGGTCAGCTGGACCGCGCCGGCCACGCTGACGGCCGACGAGGTCGCGCTGCTGCAGAGGCGCAGCGAGACGCTGCCTATGCCCTGGGTGTTCGACTGGGGCGCGGTCGACGAGGTCGACATCGACGCCGCCATCCAGCTGCGCCAGCTCATGCGCCAATGGGCTCAGCAGCAGGTCGACCAGCGCTGGCTCGGCGGCGAGCGCTTCCTGAACCAGCTCAAGGAGCTGGCGCCGGTGGGCGAGCGCGACACCGATCCCGCGCTGTGGATGCTGCGCCTGGAGGCGCTGCGCTTGGCCAATCGCCCCGACCAGTTCGACGAGGCTGCCATCGACTACTGCGTCACCTACGAGGTCTCGCCGCCGTCGTGGGAGCGCGCCAAGTGCCGCGTGCGCATCGGCAGCGATGGCGGCTCGACCCACAGCCCCGCGCACAGCACGCTGTCGTCCGAGGCACAGTCCAGCTTCCTGGATACCAGCGTGACCGACGTCAGCGTGGCCCAGCTGGAGCTGATGGGCCAGCTCAGCGGCGACATCTCCGAGACGCTGCGCGGCCTGGCCGCCGAGGTGGGCGGCGCCAGCCTCATCAACATTTCCTGCAGCAAGCTGATCCGCCTGGACTTCATGGCCGCGGGCGATCTGCTGAACTGGGTGCTGCAGCGGCGTGCCGAGAACCGCTCGGTGGTGTTCACCGATGCCCACCGGCTGGTGGCGTTGTTCTTCGGTGCGATGGGTATCAACGAGCATGCAAAGGTCAAGGTCAGAATCAACTGACCGGCCTTGCGAAACTCGGGCCGGACTCTAAATGGAACGGCCTATGTCTTCTGATTCCTCTCCCGCCGTGTACCACGGCACGACCATCGTCTCGGTGCGTCGTCAGACGCCCGCTGGCTGGCAGGTCGCCATCGGCGGCGACGGCCAGGTCACGCTGGGCAACACCATCGTCAAGGCCAGCGCGCGCAAGGTGCGCAAGCTCTACCGCGACCAGGTGCTCGCCGGCTTTGCCGGCGCCACCGCCGACGCCTTCACGCTGTTTGAGCGCTTCGAGGCCAAGCTGGAGAAGCACCAGGGCCACCTGGTGCGGGCCGCCGTCGAGCTGACGCGCGACTGGCGCACCGACCGCGTGCTGCGCCGCCTGGAGGCCATGCTGGCCGTGGCCGACAAGAGCGCCTCGCTGATCATCACCGGCAGCGGCGACGTGCTGGAGCCCGAGCAGGGCATCGTCGCGATCGGCTCGGGCGGCGCCTATGCGCAGGCCGCGGCCAAGGCGCTGCTGGCGCACAGCGAGCTGAGCGCGGCCGACATCGTCAAGCGCTCGCTGGAGATCGCGGGCGAGATTTGCATCTACACGAACCAGAACCACACCTTGGAAGTCCTGGAATGAGCAGCATGACCCCCCAGGAAATCGTCTCCGAACTGGACCGCCATATCGTCGGCCAGCAGGCCGCCAAGCGGGCGGTCGCCATCGCGATGCGCAACCGCTGGCGCCGCCAGCAGGTGGAGGAGAAGCTGCGCGTCGAGATCACGCCCAAGAACATCCTGATGATCGGGCCCACCGGCGTGGGCAAGACCGAGATCGCGCGTCGCCTGGCCAAGCTGGCCGGCGCACCCTTCATCAAGGTCGAGGCCACCAAGTTCACCGAGGTGGGCTATGTGGGCAAGGACGTGGACTCCATCATCCGCGACCTCGTGGAAGTGGCCGTCAAGCAGGAGCGTGAGCTGGCCATGCGACGCTGCCAGACGCGCGCGGAGGACGCGGCCGAGGAGCGCATCCTTGACGTGCTGCTGCCCGGCTCGGATGCCGACAACGCCACGCGCCAGGCCTTCCGCAAGAAGCTGCGCGAGGGTCAGCTCAACGACAAGGACATCGAGCTGGACCTGCTTGCGCCCAAGCCCAGCGTGGAACTGCTGACGCCCTTCGGCAATGCGCCGGGCATGGAGGAGATGGCCGAGCAGTTGAAGGGCATGTTCAGCCAGCTCGGCGGCGGCCAGAAGAAAACGCGCAAGCTCAAGATCGGCGAGGCGATGAAGCTGCTGGTGGACGAAGAGGCCGCCAAGCTCGTCAACGAGGACGAGATCCGCACGACCGCACTGGCCAACGCGCAGGAGATGGGCATCGTCTTCATCGACGAGATCGACAAGGTCGCATCCCGCCAGGAGCATGGCGGTGCCGAGGTGTCGCGCCAGGGCGTGCAGCGCGACCTGTTGCCGCTGGTGGAGGGCACGACCGTGTCCACCAAGTACGGCCTGGTGCGCACCGACCACATCCTCTTCATCGCCAGCGGCGCCTTTCACCTCAGCAAGCCCAGCGACCTCATCCCCGAGCTGCAGGGGCGGCTGCCCATCCGCGTGGAGCTGGATTCGCTGTCGGTGGCCGACTTCGAGGCCATCCTGACGAGCACGCACGCCAGCTTGGTCAAGCAGTACCAGGCGCTGCTGGCCACCGAGGGCGTGACGCTGGTGCTGCAGCCCGACGCCATCCGGCGCCTCGCGCAGATCGCCTACGAGGTCAACGAGCGCACCGAGAACATCGGCGCGCGCCGCCTGGCCACCGTGATGGAGCGGCTGCTGGACGAGATCAGCTTCGAGGCGCCCAGGCGCAGCGGCGAGACCGTCACGTTGGACGCCGCGGCGGTGGACGCCAAGCTGGGCGCGCTGGCAGCCAACGAGGACCTGAGCCGCTTCATCCTTTGAAGCGAATGACCGCTTGCTGCGCAGACTGCCAAGTGGCTGTCGTGCGGCGGCGGCTGCAAGGCCTGGCGCAGCCCGAGCTGGCGGGGCAGGTCAGGGGCGTGTCGAGTTGATGGCCAGCAGGCCGTCGAAGATCAGGCCCTCGACCAACTCGTGTGGCACGTCCAGCGCCGGCGCCACCTTCCAGCCGGCGCCGCCGGTCATCAGCAGCAGCGGCGTGCGGCCCTCGCGCTGCGTCAGCAGGCGGTGCATGCGCTCGATGGCGCCGGTGATGGCAAAGGTGCCGCCGGTGGTCAGCGCATCGCTGGTGTTGGTCGGAAAGTCGCGCACCTCGCCGGTGGGCACGCGCAGGCCGGCCGTGCCGCCTTCCAGCGCCCGCAGCATGATGCCGTGGCCAGGCAGGATGAGGCCGCCGAGGAACTGCGCGTCGCTGGACAGCGCGTCCACCGTGACCGCCGTGCCCACCATGACGGTCAGCACCGGCCCGTCGAAGCCGCGCATGCGCGCGTGCGCATGCGCGCCGATGACGGCGACCCAGCGGTCGGCGCCGAGCCGGGTGGGGTGGTCGTAGCCGTTGCGCACGCCGGCCGTCTCGGCCGAGGGCACGACCCAGCGGGCGCTGAGGTCCCAGTGTTCCATCTGCTCTTCGACGCGGCGGCGCACCGACTCGCCCGCCACGTTGCTGCCCAGCATGCGCCGCGGCGGGGCCAGGCCTTGCCAGTCCCCGTCGGCGAGCCGGTCGATGTTCTCCAGGAAGACGGCACCGTGCTGCTCGGGCTGCGCGCCGGGCTGGGCGCCGTCCGCATAGACGGCCCATTTCAGCCGGGTGTTGCCGATGTCGATGGCCAGAAAACTCATAAGCGCGCCGTGGCGTGAACGATGGCGGGAGCCTAACAGCAGGCGTCGCGCGTCGCTCGGCCAGGGCGGGCGTCAGCTCGGGTGCGCCGCGTTCTGCTGCAACGCGGGGATTTGCGGCGGCGCCATCCTCGCCTGGGCAATGGGGCGTGTGCGCCTGGCGAGGCTCAGGCGGACATCACGGCCGTGACGCCGGCCAGCGCCTGCGCTGCCGCCGCATGTGCGGCCACCTCGCCGATGACCAGCAGCGCCGGGCTTGGCAGGCGCTCGCGTGCGATGCAGTCGGGCAGGTCGGCCAGCGTCGTCACCGCGTGGCGCTGCTGGGCCGTGTGGGCCGCGCTGACGATGGCGGCGGGCAGGTCCGCGCGCAGGCCGGCGGCGAGCAGCTGGGCCGTGATGTGGGCCGCGCGGGCCACGCCCATGTAGACGATCAGCGTCAGGCCCGTGCGTGCCAGCGCCGCCCAGTCAGGCTCGGCGCGGCCCTCGCCCGGGTGGCCGGTGACGAGGATGACGCCGGGCGACGCGCGTCGGTCGGTGACGGGAATGCCCAGCGCGGCAGGGCCGGCGATGCCGCTGGTCAGGCCGCTGACGACCTCGACCTGCAGCCCGGCCTGGCGCAGCGCGTCGGCCTCCTCACCGCCGCGGCCGAACACGAAGGGGTCGCCGCCCTTGAGGCGCACGACACGGTGGCCGGCACGGGCTTGCTTGATCATCAGCGCGTGGATGAACTGCTGGTCGGTGGAGATGCAGCCGCCGCGCTTGCCGACGCGCAGCAGCCGGCCCCTCACCAGCGCCAGCACGCGCGCATCGATGAGGTCGTCGGCCAGCACCACGTCGGCGGCCTCGATGCGCTTGAGCGCACGCACGGTCAGCAGCTCGGGGTCGCCGGGGCCGGCGCCCACCAGGGACACGGGATGGGTTGTCATGCGGTGACCTCCTCGGGGGTGTTTGCGACCAGCCGGCGCAGCGTGGGCAGGCAGGAGCCGCATTGCGTGCCGCAGCGCTGCTCGGCCTGCAACTGGGCCAGGCGCTCGGCGGGGCTGCCGCTGCAGCGCCGCAGGGTCAGGCGGATGACGTCCTCGCGCACGTCGAAGCAGTTGCAGACCTGTGGGCTGGCGGGCGTGCCTGCGCCGCTGGGCGGCGCGTCGGGCGACAGCAGCCAGCGGCCCAGCGGCGCGGCCGCACGGGCATCGCGCCACAGGTCCACCAGCCAGGCGCCTTCGTCGTGTTGGCCCACGCGCAGCAGCGCCTGCACGGGGGCGTCGGCGCCGCGCTGCGCCGGTGGCGCCAGCTTCAGCAGCCGCAGCCGGCTGCGGCTTGGGTCGGCGTAGCGCAGCACGCTGCCGTCGTCCAGGCCCAGCAGCGCGCTCAACTCGGCGACCAGCGCCGGCACGGGTGCCTCGGCGCAGGCCGCCTCTAAGGCCCAGCCGGCCAGGCCGGCGCGGCCCGGCTGGGGCAGGCAGTGGGCATAGCCGAACTGCGGCATCAGCGCGCGCAGTGCGGCGCGCAGCGCGGCGCCCTGTTCGGGCGCCACCCAGGCGCAGGCGCTGATGCGCCAGGGCAGCTCGACGGGCTCGATGGCCACGGCGCTGAACTTGAGCTCGGGCTGGCGCGAGTCGGGGCAGCAGGCGCCGTGCGTGACGGCATTGACGCCCAGCTGCGCGCCGACGAACTCGTCGCCCCAGTGCATGGCGATGTCGGCGCAGGCGGGGGCGATGTTGGCGTCGCGCAGCAGCGGCAGCACCAGCTCGCCGCGGTCGGAGCGCACGCGCAGCAGGCTGCCGTCGACCCAGCCTTGGCGGGCCGCGTCGTCGGGGTTCAGGCGCAGCAGCGGCCGGCCTTGGTGCGCGAACAGGCCCGGCACGCTGCCGCTGCGGCTCATGCCGTGCCATTGGTCGCGCAGGCGGCTGGTGGTCAGTGCGAACGGGCGCCGGGCGTCGACGGCCTCGGCCGGCGGCTGGTAGGGGTGGGCGATGAAGCGGGCGCGGCCGTCCTCGGTGGCGAAGCGGCCGTCCGTGTAAAGCCGCGCTGTGCCGGCCTCGACGAAGGGCCATTGCTGTGGGCCTTGGGCGTCCAGCAGCGCCCACGACAGGCCGGTGATGTCGAGGTCGCGGCCGCGCGTGGCCTCGCGGTGCTCCAGCCACAAGGCCTCGGCGTTGTCGGCTGTGAGGCGCGGCGCGCGGCCCAGGCTGGCGTCGATGAGGGCGGCGATGTCGCGCACGATGCGCCAGTCGGCGCGCGCCGCGCCGGCCGGCGGCACGGCCGGGCGCACGCGGCTGATGCGCCGCTCGCTGTTGGTGACCGTGCCTTCCTTCTCGCCCCAGGTGGCGGCGGGCAGCAGGTAGTCGGCGTAGCGGGCGGTGGCCGTGTGGGCAAAGGCCTCCTGCAGGATGACCAGCTCGCAGCGCTGCAGCGCGCGGCGCACGCTGGCCTGGTCGGGCATGGACTGGGCGGGGTTGGTGCAGGCGATCCAGAGCGCCTTGATCTCGCCGCGGGCAGCGGCCTCGAACATCTCGACGGCCGTGTGGCCGCGCTGGTTGGGCAGATCGGGCACGCCCCACAGCGCCGCGATCTCGGCCCAGTCCGCGGCCCGGCCGGGGTCACGGTGGCCGGGCAGCAGTGTGGCCATGCCGCCGCTCTCGCGGCCGCCCATCGCATTGGGCTGGCCGGTCAGCGAGAAGGGGCCGGTGCCGGCCTTGCCGATCTGGCCGGTGGCCAGGTGCAGGTTGATCAGGGCCGTGTTCTTGGCCGTGCCGCTGCTGCTCTGGTTCAGGCCCTGGCAGTAGAGGCTGAGCGCGGCCGGCGCGCTGGCAAACCATTCGGCGGCCTGCCAGATCTGCGCCTCGGGCACGCCGCAGACGGCCGCAGCGCGGGCCGGCGTCCAGTCGGCCACCAGGGCCTCCACGGCGTCGAAGCCCGTGGTGTGGCGGGCGATGAAGTCGCCTGCCGTCCAGCCGCGCGCGATGCAGGCGTGCAGCAGCGCATGGCACAGCGCCACGTCGGTGCCGGGCGCGATCTGCAGATGCAGGTCGGCCAGCTCGGCCGTCTCGGTGCGGCGCGGGTCGATGACGATGAGCTTGTGGCCGGGCCGGGACGCGCGCGCGGCCTCCAGCCGGCGGAACAGGATGGGATGGGCCCAGGCCGGGTTGGCGCCGCTGATGAGGATGCAGTCGGCGAGCTCGATGTCCTCGTAGCTGCAGGGCGGCGCGTCGGCGCCCAGCGACTGCTTGTAGCCCACCACGGCCGAGCTCATGCACAGCCGCGAGTTGGAGTCGATGTGCGGCGTGCCCAGCACCGCGCGGGCCAGCTTGTTGAAGGCGTGGTAGTCCTCGGTCAGCAGTTGGCCCGAGATGTAGACGCCGATGGCCGCGGGCCCGTGCGCCGCGCGGATGGCGAGCAGCTTGTCTGCGATCTCGCGGTTGGCCTGTTCCCAGGAGATGACCTCGGGGCGGGCGCCGCGGGCGGCGCGCTTCTGGGGCTGCAGCAGGCGCTGCTGCTGCAGCACGAGTGGCGTGGCGGTCAGGTGCAGGTTGCTGCCCTTGGTGCATAGCCGGCCGAAGTTGGCCGGGTGCTCGGGGTCGCCGCGCACGCCGGTGATCTGCGCGCCGTCATGCTCGATGACGACGCCGCAGCCGACGCCGCAGTAGGGGCAGGTGGACTTGGTTTCTTTCATGGTCGTGTGGCTCAGGCCGTGGCCCGCTGGCGGGCGCACTGGCCGGTGAGCAGCAGCGCATGCCCTTGCATCGTCGTCATGCGCAGGCGGCCGCCGCCGCGTAGGCTTCGCCGAACATCAGCCGGTCGCGGATGGTGGAGATGTCGCGCTGCTCGCGCAGCAGCCGGAAGTACCAGCCGCCATCGGCGGTGTCGCCCCACAGGCAGGCGCCCACCAGCCGGTTGCCCTGGATGACCAGCTTCTTGTAGACGCCGCCGGCCGGGTCGTTTAGCACGATGGCCTCGGTGCCTGCGCCGCCGGCGAAGTTGCCGGCCGAGAACACGTCGATGCCGGTGACCTTGAGCTTGGTACTGACCTGCGAGCCCAGGTAGCGGCCGATGCCGACCTGCGCCAGATGCGTGGCCAGCACCTTGCCTTGCTCGAACAGCGGCGCCACCAGGCCGTAGGCGATGCCGCGGTGCGCCGCGCATTCGCCCACCGCGTAGATGCGCGGGTCGGTGACCGTCTGCAGCGTGTCGCTGACGACGATGCCGCGCTTGCACAGCAGGCCGGCGCTCTCGGCCAGCGCGGTGTTGGGGCGCACGCCGGCGGCCATCACGACCAGCTCCGCCGGCAGCTCCGCGATGCCGCCGTCGGCGGCCCGGATCTGCACCGCGCGCACGCGGCCCGTCGCGTCACCCAGCAGCGCCTGCGTCTGCGCGCCGAGGCGGAAGTCCAGGCCGCGCGCCACCAGCGTCTGGCGCAGCAGGTCGGCCGCATGGGCGTCGAGCTGGCGGTCCAGCAGCGCGTCGCCCAGGTGCACCACCGTCACCTGCATGCCGCGCAGCATCAGGCCGTTGGCGGCCTCCAGGCCCAGCAGGCCGCCGCCGATGACCACCGCATGGCGGTACCTGCCGGCCGCGTCGATCATGGCCTGCGTGTCGGCGATGTCGCGGTAGGCGATCACGCCGTCGAGCTCGCGGCCCGGCACGGGCAGCATGAAGGGGGTGGAGCCGGTGGCGATCAGCAGGCGGTCGTAATGCGCCGAGGTGCCGTCTGTGGCGACGACGCGGCGGCGGCAGCGGTCGATCTGCGTGACCGGCTTGCCCAGGTGCAGCGTGATGCCGTGGGCCGCGTACCAGTCCAGCGGGTTCAGCACGATCTCGTCCAGCGTCTGCTCGCCGGCCAGCACCGGGCTCAGCAGGATGCGGTTGTAGTTGGGGTGCGGCTCGGCGCCGAACACGGTGATGTCGTAGAGGTCGGGCGCAATCTTCAGCAGCTCTTCCAGCGTGCGCACGCCGGCCATGCCGTTGCCCACCATCACGAGCTTCAACTTCTTCATGCGCTGGCTCCCGCGTACCTGGTCTGCCCCTTGCTTTGCAAGCCATGTGCCAGCGAAGGGGCTGGCCTCCAGACCGGCCGCAGCGTGGAATACCGCATGCGCCGCCCCACGCCGAAGCGCATGCGCGCCCGGTGCGGGTGCACTCGCCCCTGAATTGCACCAACTGTGGGCCTCGCGTGGGCGCCTTGGGGCGGCGCGGCGCCGGGCCCGAAAACAGAGCGACAAACCCAGCCAGCCATGCGCTTCGAACTCGACACCGGCCTGTCCAGCCTGCAGGGCAAACGCACCCGCAATGAAGACTTCGCGGGCGTGCAGGCGCCCGCCGCGCACGAGGCCGAGCGCGGCTGGGTGGCGGCGCTGGCCGATGGCGTCAGCGGCAGCGAGAGCGGCGATGGGCTGATGGCCGCGCAGACCTCGGTGATGAGCCTGCTGCGCGACTTTCATGCCGTGCCGGCGGACTGGGATGCCAGCGTTGCGCTGGACCGGCTGCTGGGCCATCAAAACGCCTGGCTGGTCGCTTACAACCGCCGGCCCGGCGCCGCCGGCCAGCCGCGCGAGGCGCTGACGACACTGACCGCCCTCGCGCTGTGCGGTCGCCGCTACGCGCTGGCCCACATCGGCGACAGCCGTGCCTGGCTGCTGCGCGACGGCGAATGCCTGCTGCTGACGCAGGACCACCGCATGGAGCGGCGCGACTTCGCCGGCCTGACCCGCGCTTTGGGCCTGGACGATGCGCTGCGGCTGGACCACAGCGCCGGCGAGCTCAAGGTGGGCGACCGCCTGCTGCTGACCAGCGACGGCGTGCACGGATCGCTGCGCGCCCGCCGTATCGCCGAGCTGCTGCGCGGCACGCCCGGCGCTCAGGCCGCGGCCGACGCACTGACCGCCGCGGCGCTGGCCGTGGGCAGCACCGACAACGCGACCGCGCTGGTGCTGGACGTCAAAGACCTGGCCGACCCCGGCCTGGCCGACCTCGCGGCACTGGGCCGCACGCTGCCCAGCCCGGGACCGCTGGGTGTGGGCGCGGTGCTGGACGGCTACCAGGTCACGGCCGTCGTCGCCGACAACGGCGTGCACCGGCTGCTGCAGGCGCGCGAGCTGGCCAGTGGCCGGCTGGTGGCGCTGAAGATGCTGTGCGCCGGCCGCGCCGACGACCCGGAGGAGCGCGCCATGCTGGCGCACGAGATTTGGCTGGGCCTGCGGCTGGCCGAGGCGCCGCGCCACCGGCGACGCGGCGGCGAGAGTGGTTTCGTGCGCGTGCACCCGAGCGCCGACGGCGCCACGCATTTCTATGCGGTGTTCGACTGGCATGGCGGCCAGACGCTGGAGCAGCTGCTGGCCAAGGGCCCGCTGGACGCCGCGCAGGTGCTGGCAATGGGCACGGCGGTGGCGCGCTCGCTGAGCCTGCTGCATGCGGCCGGCGTCGTGCACCGCGACATCAAGCCGGCCAACCTGCACCTCGGCGACGACGGCCAGTGGCGCGTGCTGGACCTGGGCGTGGCGCTGAGCCGGCGCGCGCCGGCCGCTGCGCGCGAGCTGCATGCCGGCACGCCCAGCTACATCAACCCCGAGCAGTGGCAGGACCCGCCGGCCCCGGCCGACGCGGGCTCCGACCTGTTCGCGTTGGGCGTGACGCTCTACCAGGCGCTGACCGGGCGCCTGCCGTATGGCGAGATCGAGCCCTATCAGCTCGGGCGCTACCGGCGTGAGCCGGCCAGCGTCAGCCGGCTGCAGCCCAGCGTGCCCATGCCACTCGATCGCATCGTCATGCGCGCCATCGCGCGCGAGGCCCGGGCCCGCTTCGAGACGGCCGACGAGCTGCTGCTGGCGCTGGAGCGCGTCGCGGCGCGCGACCAGTCGGCGCCGCCGCGGGCGGCGCGTGCCGCCGGCGACCCGGCCGTGCCCTGGCAGATCGCGCTGGCGCTGTCGGTGCTGCTGAACCTGCTGCTGATCGGCTGGTTGGTCTTTCTGCCCCGTTGAGCAGAAGAACAGGCCTCAGAGGCGCGGAGAGACACCAGTCCCTCCGCGCCGTCATGTGGCGGGTGCGTCAAACGCGCTGGTAATTGACCGGCTCTGACGCTTCGCGGGCGGCCGGCGTTTGGCGTGCGCGCCCACCCTTCTCGGCCCAGGTGCGGGTCCAGCGGATCTGCACGATGCGCAGCATCACCAGCATGGCCAGCGACAGCACGGCGAACGCCACGAAGCCCCAGAAATAGCTGCCCGTGAGCTGCTTGCTCTGGCCCATGGCATTGGGCAGGAAGCCGCCGCCCAGAGCGCCGACCTCGCCGATCATGGAGCCGGCCACGGCCGTCGTCAGCGGCCAGCGCAGCGGCACCAGCTGGAACAGCGCGCCGTTGCCCGCACCGAAGGCGGCGAAGCACAGCATGAACAGCAGCGTGGTCAGCGCCAGCGACTGGCCTGCCATGCCACAGGCCAGCAGCGACGCGGCCACCAGCACCAGCACGCCGGTCAGCGTGTTGACGCCGCCGATGCGGTCGGACAGCGCACCGCCGGCGATGCGCACCGCCGAGCCCATCAGCGTGGCCAGCATGGTCAGCTGGCCGGCCTCGATTTTGGTGACCTTGAACTGGTCGTAGAAGTAGGTCGGCAGGAAGCTTGCCAGGCCGATGAAGCCACCGAAGCTGACGATGTAGATCAGGCTGAAGGCCCAGCCGTCTTTCTCGAACAGGCAGCTCACATGCTCACGTAGGCTCTGGTGCTCGCGGTCCGGCGGCTCCTTGGCGGCCAGCCACATCACGGTCATGGGCAGCAACATGGTCAGCGCGGCCAGGCCGTAGACCGTCTGCCAGCCGAACTTGGCGGCCAGCGGCGGCGCAAACAGCACGGCCAGCACGGTGCCGGAGTTGCCGGCGCCGGCGATGCCCATGGCCAGGCCCTTGTACTTGGGCGGATACCAGCCCGAGCCCAGGCTCAGCGCGACGCCGAAGCTGGCGCCGGCAATGCCCAGCAGCGCGCCCATGGCCAGCACCGAGTCGTAGCTGTTCACGAACACGAAGCCAAAGCTCAGTGCCGCGACGATCAGGCCCATCTCCACCATGGCCGCGTTCTTGCGGCCGATGTACTGCGCCAGCACGCCCAGCGGGAAGCGCATCAGCGCGCCGGCCAGGATGGGCACCGAGATCATGAAGCCCTTCTGCGCCGGCGTCAGCGCAAAGCTCTCGCTGATGAAGGGCGCCATCGCGCCGTTCAGCACCCAGATCGCGAAGCAGAAGTCGAAATACAGAAAAGCCGCCAGCAGGGTGGGCCAGTGGCCGGCGCGTTTGAAGTTTTGCAGGGCAGACATGTGCGGGCTCGGTCTTGCACGCGCCGATATCCGCCCTCCGGTCACGTGCCAGGGCGGCAAGGACGCGCAGCGGTAGGGGCCCGCACCATTGCGGGCTCCGGCAGCGCAGTTGCAAGCCGCATGCCCGATGCCCATCGCTGGGCTGGCCTGGATCTTGCGCCGTTTTGGGGCGTGAACACCCAAGCCATGTCCGACACCGCCGTCTCTCCCCGCGCCGTCCCTCTGGCCTTCAGCCCCGCCCTGCCGCCACAGGCCGCCGATCTGCAGGCCCTGGGCTGGGCCGTGCGCACCGTTTCAGACTTGAATGCACCGGCCAGTGCGCCAACCTTGGGCGTGCTGTGGTGTCCGGACCGCACCGCCTTGGCGCAGGCAACGCACAACGAGCGGGCCTTTGGCCTGCCGGTGGTGCTGCTGGCGCCCACGCCCACGGCGGAGCAGCGCCGCGCGCTGCTGGCCCGCGGCGTGCTGCTGTGGCTGCCGCCCGAGGCGCACGCCCAGCAACTGGACCAGGCGCTGCAATGGACCCACGACCTCGCCGCCCAGCTGCAGGCGCGCGACAGCGCCATCCGGGCCAAGCTGGAGGAGCGCAAATGGACCGAGCGCGCCAAGGGCCTGTTGATGCAGGCGCGCGGCATCGACGAGGCCGCTGCCTTTGCGCTGCTGCGCAGCACGGCCATGCAGACCCAGGCCAAGCTGCCCGAGGTGGCGCGCGGCGTGGTGCGCACCTCGGAGCTGGCCGAGGCGCTGGAGCGCGCGGGCGCACAGCGCATGCTGAGCCAGCGCCTGGTCAAGCTGCAGGCGCTGCGGCAATGGCCCAGGCTGGCGCCGCCCGAGCGGCGCGAGGCGCAGGCGCTGCTGGACGGCTCGTGCGAGCGCGTCGCTGCCAACCTGGCGCGGCTGGGGGAGCTGCTGCGCGGCGAGTTGGGCGACGAGCTGGCGGCGGTGGCGTCGGCCTGGAGCCAGCTGGAGCGGGCGCTGGCCGCCCGCCAGCCCGACCTCGTGCGCAGCGACCGCGCGGCCCTGCGCCTGCTGGAGACCAGCGAGACCCTGGTCGCGCGCCTGTCCGAGCGCGCCGGCCAGCGCCCCGTGAGCCTGCTGGCCCAGGTCACGCGGCTGCGGCTGCTGAGCCAGCGCCTGGCCAAGGAGGGCCTGCTCAGTCAGATGCTGCCGGGGCATGACGCCAGCGGCCTGGCCGCCGGGCTGGACGAGTTCATCAAAGCCTACGACCAGGTGCGCGCAACGCCGCTGGCGGGCCCGGCGCTGCAGCCGGCCTTCGCCGCGGTGGACGAGGCCTGGCTGGTGCTGCTGCGCGGCCTGCGCGTGGAGCAGGGCGATGCGGTGCAGCGCATGCACCAGGGCAGCGAGCGGCTGCTACAGGCGCTGGAAGACCTGATCCGGGCGCTGCAGGGCTCGCTGCAGCTCATCCTGGGTTAGTGTGCCCAGCGGCGGTCCCAGAGGATCAGCGCGAGCATCGCCAGCGCGACCAGGCCGCCCAGCCCGCTCAAGGTCGTGGCGATCGGCAGGCCCTGCGCCTCACAGGCGGCATAGACGGCCAGCAGCGCCAGCACGCTGAGGTTCTCGTTGAAACCCTGCACGGCGATGGAGCGCCCGGCGCTCAGCAGCGTGGCGCCGCGGTGCTGCAGCAGCGCGTTCAGCGGCACCACCATCGCGCCGCCCACGGCACCCACGGCGGCCAGCAGCAGTGCGGCCAGCGCCAGCTCGTCCACCTGGGCGACCAGCGGCATCAGCAGCCCCAGCAGCACGCCGGCCCAGAGGCCGTGGCGGGCCTGGTGCAGCGCCAGCCAGCGCCCCGCCGCTGCGGCGCCGGCAATGACACCCACCGCCACCGCCGCCAGCAGATAGGCCGCCTGGCTGAGCGGCAGCGCCAGCGCCTCGCCGGCCCAGCGCAGCACGGCGAACTGCAGCGTCGCGCCCACGCCCCAGAACAGCGTCGTCGCGGCCAGCGAGAGGGCGCCGTCGCGGTCGCGCCAGAGCCGGCGGTTGGCCGCGTGGAACTCGCGCAACAGCGTGACGGGGTCGTGCGCCGCGCTGCGCTGGCGCCGGCCGCTGTCCGGGATGCCGGCGTTCAGCGCGCTGCTGACGGCGTAGATCAGCAGCAGCGCCGCCAGGGAGGCGCTGAGCCGGCCTGCGGGCCAACCCGCATCGCCCCAGCTCGCGGCAGCCGAGTTCAGCCAGACCGGGCTGACCAGCGCGCCGCCCAGCACCGCGCCCAGCAGCGCAGCCGACACGACGGTGATCTCAATCCAGCCATTGGCCCGCACCAGCGCCGCTGCCGCCGCCAACTCGGTGATCAGCCCGTACTTGGCCGGCGCATAGGCCGCCGCGCCCAGGCCGACGACGGCCAGCGCCAGCACCGGGTGCGCGCCGCCGGCCAGCAACAACAGGCCCAGCATCTTGACTCCGTTCATCGCCGCCATGACCCGGCCCTTGGCGAAGGCGTCCGCCAGCGGGCCCACCCAGGGCGCCAGCACCACGTAGGCCAGCGTGAAGCCGAACTTCAGCAGCGGCGCCCACCAGGGGGCCAGGCCACGCTGGGCCAGCAGCGCGACGGCGACGATGAGCAGCGCGTTGTCGGCCAGCGCCGACGCGAACTGCGCGCCGATGACCCGAGCGAAGCCGCGCGGCAGCGGCGGCACGGCGGCGTGGGTGCCGGCCTGGGGGGCGGTGGGGGTGGACAGGTGCACGAGCGGGCCACTGTGACGGCCGGCCGTGAAAAGGCGATGACGCGACCTGGCTGACTGAGGTTCCATGCAGTTGCCGGACCGACATGCCCACCAAGCGCACGATGCCGCCGGGCACGCGCCGCATGTGCGACGTCTGAGCCGGCTGGGCTCAGAGTCAGACCTTCTCGAACAGCAAGGCCAGCTGGCTCGCGATGAGCAGCTCCTGGCGCGTCCAGGCCCGCGTCGCACGTGCATCCACCAGCCACAGCACACCGGCCAGCGTGGTGCCGTCGTACAGCGGCACCTCGATGCGCGCCGCGGTGGCGCCTTGCAGGCCGGCGAGCTCGTCATGGCAGGGGTGCAGCGCCGCGTCGGGCAGGGCCAGCGGCGCGCCATGGCGGGTCAGCAGGTCCAGGTAGCGGGGCTGGCGGTCTGGCGTCAGGCCGCCCGGGGCGAGCGGCCAGCGGACCACCTCGGCCAGGCCCAGGATGCGCAGGCTGGCGGCCTTCAGCTCGGCCAGCGCCTCGGGCGGCGGGGCCGCAGCCAGGCGTTGGCGCTGGCTGGACAGCTGCAGCAGCAGCTCCTCCGGCGTGGCCGGTGCGCCCGCCCCCTCGGCCGGTGGGGCGGCCAGCGTGGCGCGGGCGGGCAGCGAGAGCCGCTCGATCTCGGACTGCAGGGCCAGGTGTTGCCACAGGTGCTCCAAGGCACCGGCGGCGTCGCCCTCGGCCTGCAGCAGCTCGGCCAGCTGGCGGTGTGCCTGACGGGCCTGGGCGCGGGCCTGGATGCGCTGAGCCAGTTGCAGGCCGTGGCGGGTGGAGCGCACGGCGGCCGCGGTATCGCCCCGGGCCAGCGCGATCTCGGTCCAGGTGCGGCTGGCGGCGGCCTCCAGCCAGGGGTAGCCCTGGCGGGCCGCGATGTCCAGCGCCAGCCGGCAGTCCGCCACCGCCCAGTCCATGCGTTGGCGCACCAGGGCCGCGCGGGCCAGGTGCCAATGCGCCTCGGCCTCGAACTCGCGGTGCGCGCCGCGCCGTGCGGCCGCCAGGCCGTGGCTGAAGTGCCGCTCTGCAGCCGGCAGGTCGCCGGTCTCGAAGCTGCCCACGCCGATGTTCAGCGCCAGTTTGGCGGCCAGGTAGCTGTCGTCCGTGCCCGCGAGCTGCTCGGCCGCGTCGCGCATCTGGCGCAGGCCGCGCGCCCAGTCGGCATGGGCGTAGTGGATCTGGCCCAGGCCGATGCGCGCGGCCACGCCGGTCTGCAGATGTCCGCTGACCTCGGCCAGATCGAGCGCGCGCGACCACTGCTCGGTGGCCAGCTGGTACTCGCCCTGCTGGTAGGCGATGCGGCCCAGCGCCTCGCAGACGCGCGCGGCCTGTACCGGGAAATGCCCGGCCGCGGCCAGCGCGCCGGCCTGCTCCAGCGCCGGCAGCAGCTCCAGCGCGCGGCCGCGCGGCTCCAGCAGGCCGAAGCGGGCATACAGCGCATCGACGCCAACAGCGGTGTCGCCGGCATCGAAGGCGTGGCGGCTCAGCCGCTCCAGCAACTGGTCCGCCAGGGCGGGGTGGCGGCGCGACACGCGGCCGATGCGGCCAAGCAGGTCGGTCAGGGCCGGGGTGGCGGCGGGCTGGAGGGTGAACACGGGCGATAGGTGGGTTGGTTTCTGACTGGTATTCTTGTCCAATCGAGGGCCGCAGCGTCGGAGAACTTGGGCTTCCCCTGGCCCAAGAAATTGGTGTAGACCAGTTTAAAACCAATTGACGCCCTTGAATGTTGGTATTAGAGTGGTATCGACTGCATCGCGTCGACCATGCCACTCGTTCTTGACCCCGCTCTGAAGACCATCCGCGACTCCGGCCGCTGCGTGCGCTGGTGGGTGGGCATTGACGGTGGCGGCACCAGCACGCGCGCGCTGGTGGCCGATGCCAACGGGCGCATCGTTGGGCGCGGTCAGGCCGGTGCGTCGGCGCTCAACCAGGGGGTGGAGCAGGCCTGGCGGCACATCGCCGAGGCCATTGCGCAGGCCGGCGTGCCGGGGCTGGCGCTGCAGGATTGCGCGTTGGGCCTGGGCCTGTCGGGCACGGGTGTGCCGGCGCAGCTGCAGGCCTTTGTCGCGGCCGATCCCGGCGTTGCGCGCTTCACGCTGGTGACCGATGGCCTGGTGGCGCTGCTGGGCGCCCATGGCGGCCGGCCCGGCGCGCTGCTGATCTCGGGCACCGGCTCGGTGGCCGAGGCGCTGCTGGAAGACGGTAGCCGCCGCATGACGGGCGGCTGGGGCTGGCAGATCGGCGACGAGGGCAGCGGTGCCTGGCTGGGCCAGCAGGCGATGAGGCTGGCTCATGCCGCCTACGACGGGCGCGCGCCGCGCGGCGCGCTGGCCGAGGCCGTCTATGCCGCGGCGGGCGCCAGCCGCGAGGCGCTGCTGGCCTTCTGCGCCCAGGCCGGGCAGGGCGGCTATGCGGCCCTGGCGCCGCTGGTGTTTGCCCATGAGCAGGACGACCCCGCCGCCGCCGCGCTGCTGGACCAGGCCGCGCGCGCGTTGGACGCGTTGGTCGAGGCCCTGCACCCGACCCTGCCGTTGGCGCTGGCGGGCAGCATCGCCGAGCGCCTGGCCCCCCGCCTCAGCCCCGCGCTGCAGGCCCGCCGTGTCGAACCCCAGGGCGAGCCGGTGGCCGGCGCGCTGTGGCTGATCCAACAGGAAACCTCCGTCCCATGAGTGCTGTGTTCAACTTCAAGCCCGACCCCAACGCGGCGTCGCCGCTGTACATGCAGCTGGCGCAGCGCCTGGCCCAGGCCATCCGCGAGGGCGTCTTCCATGCCGACGAGGCCCTGCCCAGCGAGCGCGTGCTGGCCGAGCAGCTGGCGCTGTCGCGCGTGACCGCGCGCAAGGCCATAGACCGGCTGGTGGAGCAGGGCCTCATCATCCGCAAGCGCGGCTCGGGCAACTACATCGCGCCCAAGCTGGAGCAGCCACTGACCCGCCTGACCAGCTTCTCCGAGGAGCTGCACCAGCGCGGCTTCGTGCCCAGCTCGCGCTGGCTGCTGCGCGGCTTCACGCCGGCGGCGCCCGACGAGCAGCTGTCGCTGGAGCTCAAGAGCGGCGAGCGCGTCGCGCGGCTGGAACGGCTGCGGCTGGCGGATTCGGTCGTCATGGCCTACGAGGTGTCGGTGCTGCCGCAGAGCGTGCTGCCCGACCCGCAGAAGGTCGAAGCCTCGCTGTACGCCCACCTGGGCGAGCGAGCGCCGGTGCGCGCGCTGCAGCACATCCGCGCGCTGAATGCCGATGCCAAACTGGCCGGCCTGCTGGAGGTGCCGCCGGGCGCCGCGGTGCTGTTCATCACGCGGGTGGGCTATCTGGCCTCGGGCCAGGCGGTGGAGCTGACGCACTCCTACTGCCGCAGCGACTACTACGACTTCGTCGCAGAGATGCGCCGGGACTGATGAGCCCCTCGCCCGACGCGTACTTTGGCCCGCCTCGCGAGGCGACGGCAATGCTTGCGGCATCGAGCCGCAAGCACATCGCCAGCACGGGCCGGCTTGGGAGCGGCCCGGCGCGCGGCCCGCTGGGCGCGCGCTGCAAGGCAAGCCAGTGATGCGGCTTGAAGGCGACATCGTCACCCCGCAGGGCGTCTTGCGCGGCCACCTGCTGATCGAGCAGGGCCGCATCGCGTCCGTCGTCGGCGCGCCCATCGCGGCCGGGCACGCGGGCGCGGGCGGCCAGCCGCTGCTGCTGCCCGGCTTCATCGACACCCATGTGCACGGCGGCGGCGGTCGGGACACGATGGAAGGCGGCGACGCGATCCAAACCATCGCGCGCCGCCATGCGTGTCACGGCACGACGGCCTTTCTCGCGACGACGATGACGGCCCCCATGGCGGACATCGAGACCGCGCTGCGCGCGCTGGGCCCGGTGTGCCGCACACGCGGGCCGCAGGCCGCCCGCGTGCTGGGCGTGCACCTGGAGGGTCCCTACATCAACCCGGGCCGCCTGGGTGCACAGCCGGCCCATGCCAGCGCTGCGACGCTGACCGAGGTGCTGCGCCTGAACACGCTGGCGCCCATCAAGGTGCTGACACTGGCGCCCGAGATGCCCGGCCACCTGGCGCTGATCGGCCCGCTGCGCGATGCCGGCATCCGCGTGCAGATCGGCCACAGCAACGGCAGCTATGCCGACGGCGTCGCCGCGCTGCAGGCCGGCGCGGCGGGCTTCACCCATCTCTTCAACGCGATGAGCGTGCTGCACCACCGCGAGCCCGGCATGGTGGGCGCAGCGCTGGCCCATGCCCAGCATGCCGAGCTCATTCCCGACCTGCTGCATGTGCACCCCGGTGCCATCCGCGCGGCGCTGCGCTGCATTCCGGGCCTGTTCTGCGTGACCGACTCGACCGCCGCCGCCGGCATGCCCGATGGCGAGTACCGCCTGGGCGAGCACAGCGTTCAGAAGTGCCTGGGCGGTGTGCGCCTGGCCGACGGCACGCTGGCCGGCAGCGCGCTGACCATGGACCAGGCTTTGCGCAACCTCGTGCAGGTGCTGGGCCTGGAGTTGCCGGATGCGGTGCGCCGCGTGGCGACCACGGTGGCCGACTACCTGGGCCTGCCCGAGCGCGGCCGCTTGGCCGAGGCCTGCGTGGCCGATGTGCTCGTGATGGATGCCGCGCTGAACCTGCAGCGCGTTTTCGTGGAAGGTGAAGAGATCGATGTCGTCGCTGATGCTTGAAGAGGCGCTGAGCGCGCCGGACGTGGTGGCCCGCCAGCTGGCGGCCGACCCCCTGAGTTATGCCCGCCTGGGCCAGGCATTGGCGCAGCAGCCGCCGGCCAGCGTGCTGACCATCGCGCGCGGCAGCTCGGACCATGCGGCCCACTACCTGGCGTATCTGGTCATGGCGCGGCTGGGCCGGCTGGTCACGTCGCTGCCCATGTCGCTGATCACGCTGTACCAGAGCCGCATCCACTGCGAGGGCCTGCTGTCGATGGCGTTCTCGCAGTCGGGCCAGAGCCCCGACCTGAT
>JBKBOJ010000019.1:0-44939 GCA_046294815.1 Roseateles sp.
CCCCTGTGGATGGGGCGTGCCCCGATGCAAGCCATGGCACGCGCAGCCGTTGCGCGGCGATTTGATCCAACGCAACATGACCCCGTTCAACGCGGCCGCGCGGCCGGCCGCTTTGAACTGGGTCAACAAGACGCGCAGCGAGTGCGGCGCGGCGGCAACAGTGCGTCGCCCGGCGTCAGCCGCCCAGCCCCAGGCGCTTGCAGAGCTCCAGCGTCAGCCCGCTCTGGTTCAGCGTGTAGAAGTGCAGGGCCGGCGCGCCGCCCTGGATCAGGCGCTCGCAGAGCTTGGTGACCACTTCCAGGCCGAAGGCGCGGATGCTGGCCGTGTCGTCCATGAAGCCTTCCATCTTCATCTGCACCCAGCGCGGGATCTCGATGCCGTCGCGCTGCGCGAACTGCGCGATGCGGGCGTAGTTGTGGAAGGGCATGATGCCCGGCACGATGGGCTGGGTGACGCCCAGGCGGCGGGCCTCGTCGACGAAGTGGAAGTAGGCGTCGGCGTTGAAGAAGAACTGCGTGATGGCGCCGTCGGCGCCGGCCCGCATCTTGTCGGCAAAGTGCTGCAGGTCGCGCGCCGCGTAGCGCTGCTGCGGATGCACCTCGGGGTAGGCGGCCACCTCGATGTGCCAGTCGGCACCTTGAGTCTCGCGGATGAAGCGCACCAGCTCGGCCGCGTAGCGGAACTCGCCCGCCGTGGCCGTGCCGCTGGGCAGGTCGCCGCGCAGCGCGACGACGCGGCGGATGTTCTGCGCCCGGTAGGTGGCCAGGATCTCGGCGATGTTCTCGCGCGTGGAGCCCACGCAGGAGAGGTGCGGCGCGGCCTCGAAGCCGGTGCTGGCGATGTCCATCACGGTCGACAGCGTCTTCTCGCGCGTGGAGCCGCCGGCCCCGTAGGTGACGCTGAAGTACTGAGGCTTGAGGGCGCCGAGCTCTTGCACGACGGTCTTGAGCTTGTCGACGCCGACCGGCGTGTTGGGTGGAAAGAATTCAAACGAGACAGGGGTGCTCATCGGGTGGCGTGTAGAAAGAACTCGCGGTTGCCATCACCGCCGGTGATGGGGCTGTCGAAGTAGTCCAGCACCTTGAGGCCCAGGGCCGTGCAGGCCAGGCGCACGCGGGCTTCCAGTGCGGGAAAGTCGGCCTCGTCTTTGACGAGCCCACCCTTGCCCAGGGCTTGTGGCCCCAGCTCGAACTGCGGCTTGATGAGCACGAGCAGATGGCCGTGCACTTCCAGCCAGGGCAGCAGCTCCGGCAGGCTGCCGACCATGGAGATGAAACTCAGGTCGCCCACGACGACCGTGAAGCCGCCGGTGGGCGTATGTGGGCGCAGCGCCTCCAGCTCGCGCACGTGCATGCCTTCCAGCGCTGTCACGCGCGGATCGGCGCGCAGCCGCTCGTGCAGCTGGCCGTGGCCCACGTCCACGCCCACCACGTGCCGGGCGCCATGGGCCAGCAGGCAGTCGGTGAAGCCGCCGGTGCTCTGGCCCACGTCCAGCGCGATGTGGCCGGCCACGTCCAGGCCGGTGCGCCTGAGCGCGCCTTCGAGCTTGAGGCCGCCGCGCGACACGTAGCGCAGCTCCGCGTCGTCGGTGACGCGCAGCTGCGCGGTCTCGGGCAGATCCTCGCCGGCCTTCTTCAGCCGCGACCAGCCGGTGGGCGAGGCCCACTCGGCTGCGCCCTGGCTGATCAGGCGCTGGGCTGCCGAGCGCGTCGGTGCCAGGCCTTGCGCGACGAGGAGCTGGTCGGCGCGCATCGTGGATCAATAGCGGTAGGTGTCGGGCTTGTACGGCCCCGCCTTGTTGACGCCGATATAGGCGGCCTGCTCATCGGTCAGCTCGGTCAGCTGCGCATTCAGCGTCGTCAGCTGCAGGCGGGCAACCTTCTCATCCAGGTGCTTGGGCAGCACATAGACCTCGCCGACCCGGTACTTGTCCTTGTGCGCGTACAGCTCGATCTGGGCGATGGTCTGGTTCGCGAAGGAGGAGCTCATCACATAGCTCGGGTGGCCCGTGCCGCAGCCCAGGTTCACCAGGCGGCCCTTGGCCAGCAGGATGATGCGCTTGCCGTCCGGGAAGATGACGTGGTCCACCTGGGGCTTGATCTCCTCCCAGCGGCAGTTGGCCTCCAGCGCGGCGACGTCGATTTCGTTGTCGAAGTGGCCGATGTTGCAGACGATGCTGTTTTCCTTCATCGCTGCCATGTGGGCGTAGGTGATGACGTTCTTGTTGCCGGTGGCGGTGACGAAGATGTCGGCCTTGTCGGCGGCGTATTCCATCGTCACGACGCGGTAGCCTTCCATCGCGGCCTGCAGCGCGCAGATGGGGTCGATCTCGGTCACCCAGACCTGGGCCGACAGCGCGCGCAGCGCCTGGGCCGAGCCCTTGCCCACGTCGCCGTAGCCGGCCACGACGGCGATCTTGCCGGCCACCATCACGTCGGTGGCGCGCTTGATGCCGTCGACCAGCGATTCACGGCAGCCGTAGAGGTTGTCGAACTTGCTCTTGGTGACCGAGTCGTTGACGTTGATGGCACGGAACAGCAGCGTGCCCTTGGCGGCCATTTCCTTCAGGCGGTGCACGCCCGTCGTGGTCTCTTCGGTCACGCCGATGATCTCGGCGCTCTTGCGGGTGTACCAGGTCGGGTCTTCGGCAAGCTTGGCCTTGATGGCCGCGAACAGGATGCGCTCTTCCTCGCTGCCCGGGTTGGCCAGCACGGACAAGTCCCGCTCGGCCTTCTGGCCCAGGTGCATCAGCAGCGTCGCGTCGCCGCCGTCGTCCAGGATCATGTTCGGGCCTTCGCCGGCGGTGCCGGCGGCGCCGAACTCGAAGATGCGGTGGGTGTAGTCCCAGTAATCTTCCAGCGTCTCGCCCTTGTAGGCGAACACCGGCGTGCCGGCGGCGGCCAGCGCGGCGGCGGCATGGTCCTGCGTCGAGAAGATGTTGCACGAGGCCCAGCGGACTTGCGCTCCAAGAGCCTGCAGCGTCTCCACGAGCACGGCGGTCTGGATGGTCATGTGCAGCGAGCCGGCGATGCGTGCGCCCTTGAGCGGCTGCGCGGCGGCGTACTCGCGCCGGATGGCCATCAGTGCCGGCATCTCATGCTCGGCGATCTTGATTTCCTTGCGGCCCCAGTCGGCCAGCGACAAGTCCTTGACGATGTGGGCGGGGAGGTTGGCGGTCATGTCGGCTCCTTCAGTCAATGAAGCCGCGGACCCGGGCGGGGGAAATCAGGACTCACCCCGACCCAGGGTCAGCGGGTGAGCGCGGTTGCAGGGTGGAACTCCGAGCCTGGCCTCAATAGCTGCTGAGGTTGCAACGCTCCTCGGAAGCCTTGCATTCTAGGAGTCTTTCGGGCTTTGGGTCGGGGGCGCCCCGTGCATGCGCACGGGCTTGCGGGCGGCGCCGCTGCAGGTCGCCGGCGCGCCAGCCCCCGACGCGCTGGCGCAGCGCGGCCAGGTCAAGCGGCGCCGGCATCGGAGGGCCCGGCCTGCTTGCGGGCGTACATGTCGGCGTCGGCGTGTTTGAGCAGGCTCTCGGTGTCCTGGCCGTCGGCAGGGAACAGCGCGATGCCGAAGCTGGCGTGCGCGACATGGTCGGGCGCCAGTTCGGCCAGGCAGTGCAGTGGCTGGGCCATGGTCTGCTCCAGATGGCGGCGCGCGGCCTCGGCGTCGCTGCGGCTTCCGACGGACTCCAGCAGCAGCACGAACTCGTCGCTCGCATAGCGCGCCACGATGTCGCCCGCGCGCACGCTGGCGCGCAGGCGCTCTCCGAACTCCTTCAGCGCCGCATCGCCGGTCGTGTGGCCGAAGCGGGCGTTGATGTCCTTGAAGCGGTCGAAGTCGACGAACATGATGGCGAACGGTGTCTGGTCGCTGCGGCGGCGCTGTTGCAGGATGCGGTCCTCGATGCGGCGCAGGATGGCGCTGCGGTTGGACAGGCCGGTGAGCTGGTCGGTCAGCAGGCGCCGCTGCATGTCGGCGAAGCTGCGCGCCAGCTCGCCCAGCTCGTCTTGGCGGCGCACCTCGGGAGGCTCGTCCAGCACGCCGTTGCCCACGCGCCGGGCGGCGTCGGCCAGTTTGCGCAGTTCGCGCGTGACGATGCCCTGCACCGCCCAGCCCAGGGCCAGCACCGCCAGCGTGGCGAACGCTGCGATCCAGCCCGCGTGGACAAAGCTGCGTTGCGCGCTGGCGAGGAAGTCGTTGCGTGGCACGGCGGCGATGACCAGCCAGTCCAGGCCGAGTGCGGGTGTCAGCCTGACGTAGCCCACCTGGATGCCGCGGCCGTCCGGGCCGTCGACGCAGAAGGTCTGCGGCGTCGTGCCCGTGGTCTGCACCGTGTGGCGCTGGCTGACCGCCCGGAACGCGCTGGCCACCAGTGCGTCGGGGCTTTCGCGCGCGTCCAGCCGCTGCGGCTCGCCGGCGCTCGCCGTCTTCAGGTGCGCGCCGCGTGACACACCCACCAGCTGGCCATCGGCCTGCACGACCATGGCCACGGCGTTCTCACTGAGCGCCAGCCGGCCCAGCAGCGCGCTGAGCTGCTTGAGCGGCAGGTCGGTGGCACCCACGCCCTCGGGTTCGCCGACGTCATTGCCCAGCCGCTTGGTGCGGGTGAGGATGAGGTCGCGGGTCTTGAAGTCCACGTAGACCGGCGTCCAGGCCAGCGGCGCGGGGTTGGTCATGGCGCTCTGGAACCAGGGCCGCTCGCGGGGATCGAAGATCCGGTCCTCCACGGTCGGGGAGCGCAGCGGCCCGTCGATGCCGCTGATGCGGTGAATGCTGCGCGGCCCGCTGTCGGTTGTGCGCAACCGCAGCTCGGCCTCCTGCTCGGAGAAGCGCCACAGGCCGATGAAGTGGCCGCGGCGGTCGCCGTAGTAGACGTAGTTGTTGGGATCGCGGTGGATGGAGGTCGCCAGCCAGAAGCGCTCGCGCAGTGTGGCCAGCTCGGCCTGCAGGTCGCCGGGCGCTGCGCGTCCGGTGGGAAACGCGGCCTCCAGCACGCTGTCGGCGCCGCCGACCTGGCGCTCCAGCGTGGCGGCGACGCGCTGCACCGCCTCGGACAGCAATTGGGCCGACAGCGTGTCCACCGCGTCCCGGCCGGCGCGCCAGGACAGCCCAGCCAGCAGCAGCGCCAGCGCCACCACCAGCACCGCATAGGGCAGGGTCAGCAGCTGGCGCAGGCTCAGGCGATCGGTCAGGCTTGTCCGCAAGAGAACTCCGGGGCGAGAGGATGGTCGCGGTGCAGGTTAGCAGCGACCCGGCGGGTCGCGCGCGGCCCGGCACTAGAATTCAAGGTTGCTTTGCGGCGGCGTCTGCCGCTGCTTCACCGCAGGAATCTAACGTGTTCATCTCCAACGCCTACGCCCAGGCCGCCGCCCCGGCCGCCGCTTCCCCCGAGTCCGGCCTCCTCGGCATGCTGCCGCTGGTGCTGATGTTCGTGGTGCTCTATTTCGTCATGATTCGGCCGCAGATGAAGCGCCAGAAGGAGCACAAGGCCATGATCGAGGCGCTGGCCAAGGGCGACGAGGTCGTCACGGCCGGTGGCGTCGTTGGCAAGGTCAGCAAGCTGGGCGACAACTTCATCCACCTGGAGGTCGCCAACGGCGTCGAGTTGCAGGTCCAGCGCAGCGCGATCGCGCAGGTGCTCCCCAAGGGCAGCGTCAAGATCGCTTGAACTCGGCCCGACCGGCGCCATCTTCGGCCATCGCCGCGCGCGGCGCCGACAAGGAAGTCATCCATGAACCGCTATCCGCTTTGGAAGTACGCGATCCTGCTCGTGGCGCTGCTGATTAGCACGCTGTACGCGCTGCCCAACCTGTTCGGTGAGGCGCCGGCCGTGCAGGTGTCCAGCGCCAAGGTCACCGTCAAGGTGGACCAGGCGCTGATCAGCCGCATCGAGGCGGCGCTGCAGCAGGCCGGCATCAAGGCGGACTATGTTCAGTTCGACGGCAACTCCATCAAGGCCCGTTTCGGTGACACCGACACGCAGCTCAAGGCCAAGGACGCCATCAACAAGGCGCTGAACACCGATCCGGCCGACCCGACCTACATCGTGGCGCTGAACCTGTTGTCGCGGTCGCCGCAGTGGCTGTCCAGCCTGCATGCCAATCCCATGTACCTGGGCCTGGACCTGCGCGGCGGCGTGCACTTCCTGATGCAGGTCGACATGAAGGCCGCGCTGACCAAGAAGGCCGAGGCGCTGGCGGGCGATGCGCGCAGCATGTTGCGCGAGAAGAACATCCGCCACGCCGGCATCAGCCGCGACGGCAACACGGTGCTGATCAACTTCCGCGACGAGGCGCAGCGCCAGGCGGCGCTGGAGTTGCTGCAGAGCCAGCTGCCCGACGTGGTGTGGACGCAGCAGGGCGAGGGCGGCGAACTGCGCCTGGTCGGCAGCCTGTCGCCCAAGGCCCAGCTCGCGACGCAGGAGGCGGCGCTCAAGCAGAACATCACGACGCTGCACAACCGCGTCAATGAGCTGGGCGTGGCCGAGCCCATCATCCAGCAGCAGGGCCTGGACCGCGTGGTCGTGCAGTTGCCCGGCGTGCAGGACACGGCCAAGGCCAAGGACATCATCGGCCGCACCGCCACGCTGGAACTGCGCATGGTGGACGACAGCGCCGAGGCCCAGGAAGCGCTGCGCGGCAACGGCCCCGTGCCCTTCGGCTCCGAGCGCTTCATCGACCGCGGCTTCGGCCCCATCATCGTCAAGCGCCAGGTCGTGCTGACCGGCGACAGCCTGATCGACGCCCAGCCCGGCTTCGACGACAAGCAGCAGCCCGCCGTGCACCTGACGGTGGACGCCAAGGGCGCCCGCATCATGAAGGAGGTCTCGCGCGAGAACATCGGCAAGCGCATGGCCATCCTGATCTTCGAGAAGGGCAAGGGCGAGGTCGTCACCGCGCCGAACATCAACGGTGAACTGGGCAGCCGCTTCCAGATCTCCGGTGCGATGACCACCCAGGAGGCCGCCGACACGGCGCTGCTGCTGCGCGCCGGCTCGCTGGCCGCGCCGATGGAGATCATCGAAGAGCGCACCATTGGCCCCAGCCTGGGCAAGGAAAACATCGAGAAGGGCATCGCCAGCGTGACTTGGGGCTTTGTCGCAGTGGCAGTCTTCATGTGCGCCTACTACATGCTCTTCGGCGTGTTCTCGTCGCTGGCGCTGGGCTTCAACGTGCTGCTGCTGGTGGCCGCGCTGTCGCTGATGCAGGCCACGCTGAGCCTGCCCGGCATCGCCGCGATGGCGCTGGCGCTGGGCATGGCCATCGACTCCAACGTGCTGATCAACGAGCGGATACGCGAGGAGTTGCGCGCGGGCGTGGCGCCGCAGCAGGCCATCCACCTGGGCTATGAGCGCGCCTGGGCCACGATTCTGGACTCCAACGTGACGACGCTGATCGCCGGCGTCGCGCTGCTGGTGTTCGGCTCCGGTCCGATCAAGGGCTTTGCGGTCGTGCACTGCCTGGGCATTCTGACGTCCATGTTCTCGTCCGTCGTGTTCTCGCGCGGCCTTGTGAACCTCTGGTATGGCCGCAAGAAGAAGCTCAAGAGCGTGTCCATTGGACAGATCTGGCGGCCCGACACCGACAAGCCTGCCGCTGAGGCGGTCGACTCTGCGAAGGCCTGAGGGCAAGACGACATGGAACTCTTTCGCATCAAGCGTGACCTGCCGCTGATGAAGCACGCGTTGATCTTCAACGTGATCTCCTTCATCACCTTCGCCGCCGCAGTGTTCTTTCTGTTCACTCGCGGGCTGCATTTCTCCATCGAGTTCACTGGCGGGACCGTCATCGAAGTCGAGTACGCCCAGTCGGCCGACATCGAGAAGACCCGTCACACCGTCGAGGCCATGGGCTTTGGCGAGGTGCAGGTGCAGAAGTTCGGCTCCTCGCGCGACGTGATGATCCGCCTGCCGCTGCGCGGCGACGTCAAGCAGACCGAGTTGGTCGACAAGGTTTTCGGTGAGCTGTGCAAGGCCGAGGGCGGCACGCTCAGCCAGCAGCAGCAGGTCACGCCGCAGGGTGAGCAGGTCAGCAAGCAGGTTTGCGCCAAGGCCGATGGCGGCGAGCCCGTCAAGCTGTCGCGCTCCGAGGTGGTGGGCCCGGCCGTCGGCGCCGAACTGGCCCAGGATGCCGCCAAGGCGCTGGCCATGACGGTGGTGGGCATCATGATCTACCTGGCGATCCGGTTCGAGTGGAAGTTCGCGGTCGCCGGCATCATCGCCAACCTGCACGACGTGGTCATCATCCTGGGCTTCTTCGCCTATTTCCAGTGGGAGTTCTCGCTGGCGGTGCTCGCGGCCATCCTGGCGGTGCTGGGTTACTCGGTGAACGAGTCCGTCGTCATCTTCGACCGGGTGCGCGAGACCTTCCGCAAGTACCGCAAGCTCAACACGCACGAGGTCATTGACCACGCCATCACGTCGACGATGAGCCGCACCATCATCACGCACGGCTCCACGCAGCTGATGGTGCTGTCCATGCTGCTGTTCGGCGGCCCGACGCTGCACTACTTCGCGGTGGCGCTGACCATCGGCATCCTGTTCGGCATCTATTCCTCCGTGTTCGTCGCGGCGGCCATCGCGATGTGGTTGGGTGTCAAGCGCGAAGACCTGGTCAAGACCACGGTCAACCGGGACGACCCTAGCGACCCGAACGCCGGGGCCGTCGTGTAGAGTGATTCAGACCCCGGAAACACTCCGCGCAGCCACCACTCTCCCATGAGCGCCGCCCGCAACCAGGCCCTGGCCACGCAGGCGCGGCGCGTCTACCTGGAAGCCCTGGTGCGCGGCATGACGCCGCTGGTGGCAGCGGTCGGTCAGGGCGCCAGCAACCTGCTGCTGCAAGGGGCGTCGCATGCCGTCATGCAGGCCCGGCGCGACGCCGTGCAGGCCTGGCAGAAGCTCGGGCCCAACTGGCAGATCGCCGTCGTGGGCGCGCTGCGCCACGCGGCCCAGCATGGCGTGTCCGAGAACGGCCGTGAGCACGAGCCCACCGTGCCGGCCCAGTCGCAGATGATGAGCCTGGTGGACGACCAGACCATCGAGCGCGAGATCGCCAGCTCGCGGCTGGCGCTGGCCATGATGGACCGCGCCACCTGGGAGTTCACCGACCTGCGCACTCGCATGCAGGCGCTGGAGGCGCACGACGACCTGGCGCCGCTGGACCTGCTGCGCGCTCACGTCGTGGCCCGCATCGCCCTAGACGCCTGGAGCCGCGTGGGACTGGACGCCAACATCTGGCAGCTGTTGCGCCACGAGTTGCACGAGGAGTTCGCGCAGCTCATCAGCGAGGCCTACCACGAGACCAACCGCTGGCTGATTGCACAGAAGGTGCTGCCCGAGGTGGACCTGCGGCCCTTCATCCGCCGCACCGCCCAGGCGTCGGCGGCGGCCAGCGCGGCAGCGGCCGGGTCGGCGATGCCTGCCGCACCGGCGGCGCCCGTCGCCGTGCAGCCCTCGGGCTTGGCGCCGCTGTCCTCGGCTTCCGGCAGTGACGCGGCGCCGCGCAGCCGCGCCAGCAGCCAGGCCGACGAGGTCATGGCACAGCTGCAGCGCGTGCTGGCGCGCAACGTGCCGGGCTTTCCCGTCACCAGGAGCGAGCTGCCGGCCCACCCCGACGGCGGCAAGCCCAGCCTCGCCGGGCTGGGTACCGAGGCCGTGCAGGCAGCGCCGGTCGCGCGGCCGGCGCTGGCGGATGCGCCGTCCGCCAGCATGGCTGCCACGCCGGCGCCCTCGCCGCGCCTGTTGGGGGCGATCAAGCATGCACAGGAGTCGCTGCAGCGCCGCGCCGGCGCCGCAGCGGCCGATGTCGGGGCGCAGAGCGCGCCGCGCCAGCTCGAAGAGATCGGCGCCCGCAACCAGGCCTTCAAGCAGGTTCTGAAGCAGGCCGCCAGCACGCCGGCCGAGCGCGCCACCATCGAGATCGTGGCCATGATGTTCCAGAGCATCCTGACCGAAGAGCGCATTCCGGCCTCGGTGCGGGTGTGGTTCGCGCGGCTGCAGATGCCGGTGCTGCGGGTGGCCGTCAGCGAGCCCGACTTCTTCGCCGCTGCTGACCATCCGGCGCGCCGCCTGATCGACCGCATGGGTGCCTGCGTGATGGGCTTCAACACGGCCCAGAGCAGCGGCCCCGGCACCGAGCGCGCCAGCAACGATGCGCTGGAGCGTGAGATCAAGCGCGTCGTGCAGGTCGTCGAGGCTTATCCCGATACCGGCCGGCGCGTGTTCGCGACCGTGCTGACCGAGTTCGAAAAGTTCCTCGACCACTACTTCGAGAACGAGAACCAGGCCACACGGCGCGGCGTGTCGCTGGCGCAGCAGGTCGAGCAGCGCGAGACGCTGGCCATCCAGTACACCATCGAGCTGCGCAAGATGCTGTCCGAGGTGCCGGTGCAGGACGGTGTGCGCGACTTCCTGTTCCATGTCTGGGCCGACGTGCTGGCCGTCACCGCCGTGCGCTCGGGCGCCCAGTCCGATGTCACCAAGTCCATGAAGCGCGCCGCGGCCGACCTGATCTGGAGCGCCAGCGCCAAGTCCTCCCGTGAGGAGCGCGCCGAAGTCATCCGCCGCCTGCCGCCGCTGCTCAAGACGCTGCGTGACGGCATGAGCCATGCGGGCCTGCCCATCGAGAAGCAGGACGAGCATGTGCGCCAGCTCAACAATGCGCTGGCCGCCGCCTTCACGGCCAAGACCGCCGCCATCCCGCGCGAGCGCCTGGACGAGCTGATGGACCAGCTTGAGACGCTGGAGGCCATGCTTCCCGAGGACATCGAGGGCGAGAGCCACGTCGACGAGATGTTGGTGCGCGACCTGTCCGGTCACGAGACCGAGGGCATGGAGGTGGTCGCCGAGGGCGGCTCGGCGCCGACGCCGGCCATGGTCGCCTGGGCGCGCGAGCTGCAGGTTGGCGGCTGGTTCATGCTGGACTACCGCGGCCGCAACGAACAGGTGCAGCTGGCCTGGCGCGGCCTGCGCAAGCAGCTGGCGCTGTTCGTCACGCCCAAGGGCCGCGGCGTGCTGTTCTCGCTCAACCGCATGGCGGCCTTCCTGCAGGCCGGCCTGTTGCTGCCGGCCCAGGACGAGGCGCTGACCGTGCTGGCCACACGCAAGGCGCTGGCCAAGCTCGATGCGGACCCCGGCCAACTGCTGAAATGAACAACGGCGCCTGGGGCGCCGTTTTTCTTAATGGATCAGCCGATCTTCTGGGGCAACGAACAACTCGTCGAGGATGAGGGCGTCAGGCTCTTCCCCCAGGCTCCAAAACACCATCAGCACGATGATCTTCAGGTCCTCCAGGTCCACGGTGTTGCCGCCGATCGCCATCGCGCGGTCGATGACGATCTCGCGCATGGGGCCGGGCAGCACGCCGGCGGATTCCAGGAAGCTGATGAAGCCGATGGAGGCCTCGCCCAAGTGTTCCACCTCGGCGGCGGTGTAGACCCGCTGCGCATGTTCGCTCTGCTCGCCGTGGTAGGCCGCGCCGGCCGCAGCCAGGCCATCCAGCCAGCTCAGCGCTTCCTGAATCTCGTCGTTCTCGAAGCCCACCGCGGTCAGCTTGCGCGCCAGCTGTGCATGGTCCGGGCAGGCGTCCGGGCGCCAGTAGGTCTCGTAGAGGTAAACCAGGACATCGAACATGGTGAGGGGATGATAGCCCAGCGTTCCGGGCGAGCCGGGCGCGAATAACCCCGGGGATGCTGCGCTGATGTTCGCAGCTCGGCTCGTCAGCCCTGGCGGCGGCGCTGGTACAGCTGGCCCGCCAGCCGGGCCACCTGGCCGTCCAGTTCCAGCTCCAGCAGCGCCGCGCTCAACTCGGCGGCTGGCCAGCCGCAGCGGGCCATCAAGGCGTCCAGGCTGACCGGATCGAAGCCCATCGCGTCCAGCAGCGCCTGCTGCTCGTGCGGTGTCTCCACGATCTCGGGCGCGGCCGGCTGCGCCTGGCCGCACAACTCCTCCAGCACGTCGGCGGCCGACTCCACCAGCTTGGCGCCCTGGCGGATCAGCGCATGGCAGCCGCGCGACTGCGGTGAATGAATGGAGCCCGGGATGGCGAACACCTCCCGACCCGCCTCCACCGCTTGCCGTGCCGTGATCAGCGATCCCGACTGCACGGCTGCCTCCACGACCAGGCAGCCGCGGCTGAGTCCCGCGATGATGCGGTTGCGCTGGGGGAAGTTGGCTTGCAGCACCGGCATGCCCAGCGCGTACTCGCTGAGCATCAGGCCGCCGTCCGCCAGGATGCGTGCGGCCAAGCCGGCATTGCGGCGCGGGTAGACCTGGTCCAGCCCGGTGCCCACGACGGCGATCGTGCCGCCCTGCGCGTCCAGCGCGCCCTCGTGGGCGGCGGCATCCACCCCCAACGCCAGGCCCGACACGATGGTGTAACCCTCCCGGGCCAGCGCCCGCGAGAAGGCGCGTGCGTTGTCGGCGCCCTGAGCCGTGGGGTTGCGGCTGCCCACCACGGCCAGGCAGGGCGTGGCCAGCAGCTCGCGCCGACCCTGCAGCCACAGCAGCAGCGGCGGATCGGCGGTGGCGAGCAGTTGGGGCGGGTAGTCTGGGTCGCCCAGGGCCAGCAGTGCATGTCCGTCCTGCGCCAGCCAATCCTCGGCCTTGGCGATCAGGTGCGCGAGGTGCTCGGGCGGCTGGTTCAAGGCCGCGCGCTGCCTGGGCGACAGCGCCTGCTCCAGCGCTGCGGCGGGCAGTTCGAACACGGACTCGGCGCTTCCCGCCATGGCCAGCAGCCGCCGCGCAGCGGCCGGGCCGACGCTCTCCGTCAGCCGCAGCCAGGCGGCCAGTTCGGCCGGGGCCATCAGGGTTCGGTGAAGCGATCCCCGGGCTTGACCGGTTCCTTCACCGAGATGATCAGCGCGTAAGACACGCGCTCGTAGACCTCGAAGACGAACAGCACGCCGTGGCGCTCGTCGGGCAGCTTGATGGCCTCGGGGCGCTCGGCCGTCTTGTCCATCACGCGCGCGCCGTCGCGCCACAGCGCAAACACATGGCCGCGCTCGACGCCGTCGCGCTTGCCGCGGTTCAGCGCGACGATCTGGTTCTGGCCGGCGTTCAGCGCGTCGCCATAGATCGACACGATCTGGCCCGCCATGGGCTTGTCGGGCGCATGCGGCACATAGCGATCCAGGTTGCGCTGCGGCGCGGGCGCGAGGCGGTCGCCAATGCCCACTTCCTGCTTGACCTGCTTGATGTGCAGCGTGGCCGGCACGATCTCGGTCTTGCCGTCGGACAGGCGGCGGTCCTCGGCCGGGCGGATCAGGTCGGCGGTGCCGACATAGGGCGCCTCGTAGCCCAGGATCTCCTTCGTCGCCGGGTCGCGCAGCGGCCGGGCGTTGCGGAAGATGCGGAAGTCCGTCGCACCGGCGAAGTCGCCGCGCGCATAGGCCAGGTCGTCGCGGCCCAGCAGCACATGGCCTTCCTGCGCGGCAACGATGCGCGGCGCAGCGGCGAGCTGATCGGTGTCGAAGACCACGGCGTCGGTCAGGAAGGGCTGGATCAGGTGCAGAGGGATGGTGGGGATGGGGCTGCCGTCCAGCGGCGCTACACGCATCCGCGGGCTCAGCTTGATGGTGTCGCCAGCGTCGCCGCCGCCCACATGCTGGCCAATCTGCAGCCGCGCGCGGCCCTCGGACTTGACCAGCACCAGCACCTGGCCGGGGTAAATCAGGTGCGGGTTGCGGATCTGTTCGCGGTTCATGCCCCATAGCTCGGGCCAGCGCCAGGGGCTCTTCAGGAACAGGCCCGAGATGTCCCACAGCGTGTCGCCGGGCTTGACGGTGTAGCTGTCGGGTGCGTCGGGTGCCAGCTCGGACAGCGGCACGCCGGCGCTGGCGACCTGTTCGGCCACGCGGCGCTGGTCCGCGGTGATGGGGAGGTTGCTGGGCTGGGCCCAGGCCGAGGTCAGCGCGAGGGCAAGGCAGGCCGCAACGAAATGGGCGGGGCGGGCAGCGGGCATCGGGCGCGGTCTCCGAAGGGATTGCCGTATCGGCGAAAATCTCGGCCATTCTGCACGCATTCAACCCGGCCGGTCCCCGCTTGCGAGTGCTTACAAATCGCACGCCGTGGCCGCAGCCCCACATCCCATGGCCCTGCTCAACATCCTCCGCTTCCCCGACCCGCGCCTGCATACCGTCGCCAAGCCCGTGGCCCAGGTGGATGCCCGCATCCGCCAGCTCGTCGATGACATGCTGGAGACCATGTATGCCGCCGACGGCGTGGGCCTGGCCGCCACGCAGGTGGACGTGCATGAGCGCGTCGTCGTCATCGACACCTCGCCGGAGCGCGACACGCCGCGCGTGCTGATCAACCCCGAGATCATCAAGAAGAGCGAGCGCATGGTGGACGGCGAGGAAGGCTGTCTGTCCGTGCCGACCATCTACGACAAGGTGCCGCGGCATGCCGAGGTCAGCGTGCGCGCGATCAATCGCGACGGCGAGGTCTACGAGTTCGACGCCGACGGTCTGCTGGCCGTGTGCGTGCAGCACGAGCTGGACCATCTGCTGGGCAAGGTCTTCGTCGAATACCTCAGCCCGCTCAAGCGCGAGCGCATCAAGACCAAGATGATCAAGAAGACGCGCGAGGAGGAGGCCGAGGCCAAGCGTCGTCAGCAGCGCCTCTGACATGCGGGTCGTCTTCGCCGGCACGCCGGAGTTCGCCGCCGTCGCGCTGGATGCCTTGCTGGCCGCCGGCTTCACCGTCCCTCTGGTGCTCACGCAACCCGACCGCCCGGCCGGCCGTGGCATGAAGCTGCAGGCCTCGGCGGTCAAGCAGCGCGCCTTGGCGGCCGGCATCCCGGTCGCGCAGCCGCAGGGGCTGAAGCTCGACGGCAAGTACGCGGCCGATGCGGCCGCGGCGCGCGCGGCGCTGCTGGCGGCCGACCCCGATGTGATGGTGGTGGCTGCCTACGGCCTCATCCTGCCGCAGTGGGTGCTGGACCTGCCGGGGTCCAGGCGCCCCGCGCCGGCGGGTACGCCGGGGGATCGAGCCGCCCCTGCGGGCGGCTTGCGCGGCTGCCTGAACATCCATGCCTCGCTGCTGCCGCGCTGGCGCGGCGCGGCGCCCATCCACCGCGCGATCGAGGCGGGCGACGCCGAGACCGGCATCACCATCATGCAGATGGACGCTGGCCTGGACACCGGCGACATGCTGCTGGTGGGCCGTGAGCCCATAGTCGCCACCGACACGACGGCGACGCTGCACGACCGCCTGGCAACCCTGGGCGGCCGCCTCATCGTCGAGGCTCTGCGCGCCGAGGCGCTGATGCGCACGCCCCAGCCGGCCGAGGGCGTCACCTACGCACACAAGATCGACAAGGCCGAGAGCGCCATCGCCTGGACGCAGCCCGCCGCCGTGATCGAGCGCCGGCTGCGCGCGTTCGACCCCTTCCCGGGCGGTGTGGCCTCGCTGGGCGGCGAGGCGGTCAAGATCTGGCGCGCCGAGCTGGCCGAGGGGCAGGGCAGGCCGGGGGAGGTCATCGCGCCGGGCCCGGTCGTCGCATGCGGCCAGGGCGCGCTGCGCCTGACCGAGCTGCAGCGCGCCGGCGGCAAGCGTGTCTCAGCGGCGGCCTTCCTGCAGGCCCGACCCATCGCGGTGGGTGAGCGCTTCGAGACGGCTTGATTTGCCGCCTCATGGCACCATGTGCGGCATCGTTGTTCATCCACTGGAGCCCGTTGCCATGTTCAATCTCGTGAAGACCGCCATCCTGATGGCCGCCATCACGGCGCTGTTCATGGCCGTCGGCGCCATGATCGGCGGCCAGAGTGGCATGCTGATTGCGCTGCTCGTCGCCGTCTGCATGAACTTCTTCAGCTACTGGTTCTCCGCGGACATGGTGCTGAAGATGTACAACGCCCGCGAGGTCGACGCCGCGTCCGCCCCGCAGTTCTACCGCATGGTGGCTGAGCTTGCCGCGCGGGCCAACCTGCCGATGCCGCGTGTCTACCTGATCGACGAGCCGGCGCCCAACGCCTTCGCCACCGGCCGCAATCCGGAGAACGCCGCTGTCGCCGCAACGACCGGCATCCTGCGCGTGCTCTCCGAGCGCGAGCTGCGCGGCGTGATGGCGCACGAGCTGGCCCATGTGGCGCACCGCGACATCCTGATCAGCACCATCAGCGCCACCATGGCCGGCGCCATCTCCATGCTGGCGAACTTCGCGACCATCTTCGGCGGTCGCGACGAGAACGGCCGTCCCGTCAACCCGATTGCCGTCATCGCCGTGGCGCTGCTGGCACCGCTGGCGGCCAGCCTGATCCAGATGGCCATCAGTCGCGCGCGCGAGTTCGAGGCCGACCGTGGTGGCGCCGAAATCTCTGGCGACCCGGCCGCGCTGGCCTCGGCGCTGGACAAAATTCACCGCTATGCGCAGGGCATCCCCTTGGCCCCGGCAGAGGCTCACCCGGAGACGGCGCAGATGATGATCATGAACCCGCTGTCCGGCGGCGGTTTGCGGGGGCTGTTCTCCACCCATCCTTCCACCGAAGAGCGCATCGCACGGCTGATGGCGATGGCGCGTGGTGGCGGCTGGCGCTGATTCAAGTTCCAGTCCACACCGCCGATACCTGAAGCATGAAGCGTCTCCTTCTCGCGCTGCCCCTGCTCGCGACGCTGTCGGCCTGTGAGCAGTTGGGCATCGACGACCCGGCCAAGGTGGCGGCCGCCAAGGAAGCCGATGGCAAAGCCATCGGCGGCGCCTGCCGGCACGCGTTGCGGGCCATCGAGGACTGCTATGTGCTCAACCCCAAGGCGCAGAAGGCGGCCGTCTACGCCGGCTGGCGCGAGATGGACGAGTACATGCGCGAGAACAAGCTGGAGGGCATTGCCCCCGTGGTACCGCGCCCGGGCAGCGTGAAGCCGCCGGCCGACGGGGCCGAGGCCGAGCCGGCGGAGAAGCCGGCCTCCAAGGCGGGCTGACCAGCACGCCGGACTGCATTTCAGCCCCGCGATCCTGCGCATCGTCGCGTCGGCCTGGGCGCTGCAGCCGGCGGGCGGCAGCATGCAGCCATCGTCAAGTCCGATGGAGCACGCCATGAACACTTCTCGCCGCCTTCTCGCCCTCGGCCTGCTCAGCGCCGCCGTCTTCGGTGGCCCTGCCGGGGCCTGGAGCTGGAGCAAGGGTGAGCGCATCACCGGCAACGGTGATATTGCGACCGAGGCGCGCGAGGTCGGCGGCTTCGACGGTGTTTCCCTCAGCGGCGGCTTCAACCTCGTCGTTCGCCAGGGCAACGCGCACAAGATCGAGGTCAAGGCCGACCGCAATCTGCTGCCCTACATCGAGACGCAGCTGGAGGGCCGCACGCTGCGCATCCAGCCGAAGCAGGGCATCAACCTGGCGACGCCGACGACGCCCAGCTTCACCATCGAGATGCCCGCGCTGCAGAAGCTGGCGGTGGCGGGCTCGGGCAGCATCAAGGTCGAGCCCATGAAGACCGGTGACGTCGATGCCGCCATCGCCGGCGCGGGTGACATCCGCTTCGCCAACCTAGACGCGCAGCGCCTGACCATGAAGGTCAGCGGCAGCGGCAACATCGTCGCGTCCGGTCGAGCGGGCCAGGCCTCGGTCACCATCGCCGGCAGCGGCGACGTGAAGGCCGCCGAGCTGGCCGCCGACGAGGTCAAGGTCAGCATCGCAGGCAGCGGTGACGCCCAGGTGCAGGCGCTCAAGAAGCTGCATGTGTCCATCGCCGGTAGCGGCGACGTGAGGTATGTGGGTGCGCCGGAGATCAGTTCCTCCATCGCCGGCAGCGGCAAAGTCCGTCGCCTGCAGCGGTAGCGCTGGGCGCGCCGACAATGTCGGCATGTCGTTGATCGAGAAGCTGCGCGCGCTGAGCGCGGACGAGGATTTCCGCCAGGGCGTGCGCGACATGGCCTCCCCATCGCTGGGCCTGGCAGCCTGGGGTCTGGTGACGGGCATCACGATGGTCAAGAGCGGCCTGAGCGTGCCGCTGGCCTGTGGCATGTCGCTGCTGGTGTTCGCCGGCAGCGCGCAGCTGACGGCGCTGCCGCTGATCGCCGCGGGCGCGCCGCTATGGGTGCTGCTGGCCACGGCCTTTTGCGTGAACCTGCGCTTCGTCATCTTCAGCGCACAGTGGCGCCACTACTTTGGCCACCTGTCGCGTGCGCGGCGGCTGACGCTGACCTACTTCGCGGCCGACCTGAACTTCGTCTACTTCGTCAAGCGCTACCCCGACCCGCAACCGGCGCCGGGCCAACAGCGCTATTTCATGGGCGGCGTGGCCGTGAACTGGCCCACCTGGCAGGCGGCCTCCCTCACCGGCATCCTGCTGGCCGACCGCATTCCGCCGCAGTGGGGCATCGCCTTCGCGGGGGTGCTGGCGCTGCTGGGCCTCGCGTACTCGCTGCTGAGCGAGAAGAGGCTGTGGTGGGTGGCGCTGACGGCGGGCGCCGTGTCCATCGCGACCTATGCGCTGCCGCTCAAGCTCAACATCCTGTGCGCCATCGTCGCGGCCGGGGCGGTGGGCTGGTGGCTGGACTCGCGCCGGAGGCGCTCATGACCGAGTGGATGACCTGGATTGCCCTCGTGGGCCTGGGCGTCATCACGGTGGTGACGCGCGGCTTCTTCATGATTGCCCGCGAGCCCTTGCCCACGCCGGGCTGGCTGCGCGAGCTGCTGAAGGTGGCGCCGCTGGCGGCGCTGGTGGCGGTCGTCGCGCCGGAGATCTTCATGACGCAGGGCCAGCTGATCACGACCTGGCAGGACGCCCGCTGGCCCGCGGCGCTGGCGGCGACGGCCTACTACGTCTGGCGCCGCGACCTGCTGGGCACCATTCTTGCCGGCATGGCGGTCATGCTGCCGCTGAAGCTGGGCCTCGGCTGGTAACCGTGCCGGAACGGCGGGCGGCGAGAATCGCGCCAGTTTTTCTCAACAGACCTGCCCGACCATGAACGTCATCCGCTTCTCCGACCTGATCGCTGCCGGCAAGGTGGCCGGCCAGCGCGTGTTCATCCGCGCCGACCTCAACGTGCCGCTGGACGACAACGGCAAGATCACCGAGGACACCCGCATTCGCGCGTCGCTGCCGGCCATCCAGATGGCGCTGGATGCCGGCGCGGCCGTCATGGTCACCTCCCACCTGGGCCGCCCGACGGAAGGGGAGCTCAAGCCCGAGGATTCGCTGGCGCCCGTCGCCGCGCGCATGGCCGAGCTGCTGGGCCGCCCGGTGCCCTTGAAGGCCGACTGGGTGGACGGCGTAGAGGTGGCCCCCGGCGAACTGGTGCTGCTGGAGAACTGCCGCGTCAACAAGGGTGAGAAGAAGTGCGACGAGGCCCTGTCGAAGAAGCTCGCCGCGCTGTGCGACATCTTCGTGCACGACGCCTTCGGCACGGCCCACCGCGCCGAGGCCACGACCTACGGCATCGCCAAGTTCGCCAAGGTGGCCTGTGCCGGCCCGCTGCTGGCGGCCGAGATCGACGCGATCTCCAAGGCGCTGGCCAACCCGAAGCGCCCGTTGGTGGCCATCGTCGCCGGCTCCAAGGTCTCGACCAAGCTGACCATCCTGCAGGCGCTTTCGGCCAAGGTGGACGGCCTCATCGTCGGTGGCGGCATCGCCAACACCTTCATGCTGGCCGCGGGCCTGAAGATCGGCAAATCGCTGGCCGAGCCCGATCTGGTGGGTGAGGCCAAGGCCGTCAGCGAGGCCATGGCCGCCCGTGGCGCCAGCGTGCCCATCCCCGAGGACGTGGTGACGGCCAAGACCTTCGCCGCCGACGCGCCGGCCACCGTGAAGGCCGCCACCGACGTGGCCGACGACGACCTGATCCTGGACATCGGCCCCAAGACCGCGGCCAAGCTCGCCGAGCAGCTCAAGGCCGCCGGCACCATCGTCTGGAACGGCCCGGTGGGCGTGTTCGAGTTCGACGCCTTCGCCCAGGGTACCGAGACCCTGGCCCGCGCGATCGCCGCCAGCAACGCCTTCAGCATCGCCGGCGGCGGCGACACGCTGGCGGCCATCGCCAAGTACGGCATCGAGAAGGACGTGGGCTACATCTCCACCGGCGGCGGCGCCTTCCTGGAGGTGCTCGAAGGCAAGACGCTGCCGGCCTTCGAGATCCTCAGCCAAAGGGCGGCTGGCTGATCCTCATCCCCCCCTGGCCTCGCGCCGGGGCAAGCCAGGCTGGACGGCTCGCGAACGCGGCCTGCCGAATTGGCATGGGGGCTTGTCCAAGCGGCATCGTGGCGGTGGTAACCGCGCAGTAACCTCCGGGCCCGTCCCCCGGAGACCCTGCTGCCATGGAAAAGAACAACACCCCCTTGTCGCCGGCCGAAGCTGCGCTGCGCGACGCCGCCCTCGAATACCACCGCGCGCCGACGCGCGGCAAGGTCTCGGTCACGCCGACCAAGGCGCTGAGCAACCAGCGCGACCTGTCGCTGGCCTATTCGCCGGGCGTGGCCTATCCATGTCTGGACATCGAGCGTGACCCCGCGCTGGCGGCGGACTACACCTCGCGCGCCAACCTGGTGGGTGTCATCACCAACGGCACCGCCGTGCTGGGCCTGGGTGACATCGGCCCGCTGGCCGCCAAGCCGGTCATGGAGGGCAAGGGCTGTCTGTTCAAGAAGTTTGCCGGCATCGACGTGTTCGACATCGAGCTGGCCGAGCGTGACGCCGACAAGCTCATCGACATCATCGCGGCGATGGAGCCCACGCTGGGCGGCATCAACCTCGAAGACATCAAGGCGCCCGAGTGCTTCTACATCGAACGCGAGCTCTCCAAGCGCATGAACATCCCCGTCTTCCACGACGACCAGCACGGCACGGCCATCATCTCGTCGGCCGCGCTGCTCAACGGCCTGGAACTGGTGGGCAAGGACATGGCCACGGTCAAGGTGGCGGTGTCGGGTGCTGGGGCGGCGGCCATCGCATGTCTTGACGTCATGGTGGGCCTGGGCGTCAAGCGAGAGAACGTCTTCGTCTGCGACTCGCGCGGCGTCATCCACAGCGAGCGCGAAGACGCTCGAAGCGGCAAGCTCGACGAGTCCAAGCAGCGCTACTGTCAGGTGACGACGGCACGCACGCTGGCCGACGTGGTGTGCGGCGCCGACGTGTTCCTGGGCTGCTCGGCCGCCGGCGTGCTGACGGCCGACATGGTCAAGACCATGGGCCCACAGCCCATCATCCTGGCGCTGGCCAACCCGGAGCCCGAGATTCGCCCCGAGCTGGCCAAGGCCGTGCGACCGGACTGCATCATCGCCACGGGCCGGTCGGACTATCCCAACCAGGTCAACAACGTTCTGTGCTTCCCCTACATCTTCCGCGGCGCGCTGGACTGCGGTGCGACCAAGATCACCGCGGGCATGAAGCTGGCCTGCGTGCGTGAGATCGCGGCGCTCGCCAAGGCCGAGACCAGCGATGAAGTGGCCGCCGCCTACGCCGGGCAGGAGCTGGCCTTCGGGCCCGACTACCTGATCCCCAAGCCCTTCGACGCGCGCCTGATCCTGCGCATCGCGCCGGCCGTCGCCGCCGCTGCGGCCGCCGACGGCGTGGCCACGCGGCCGGTGGCAGACCTGGCCGCCTACCGCCAGTCGCTGGAGCGCTTCGTCTACCAGACCGGCATGTTCATGCGGCCGGTGTTCTCGGCCGCCAAGGCCGCGCCCGCACGGGTCATCTACGCCGAGGGCGAGGACGAGCGCGTGCTGCGCGCCGTGCAGGTCGCGCTGGACGAGGGCCTCGCCAAGCCCACGCTGATCGGCCGCCCCGCGGTGCTGCAGGCACGCATCCAGCGTGCCGGCCTGCGCCTGAAGCTGGGCAGCGATGTGGCCGTCATCGACCCCGAGGACGACCCGCGCTTCCGCCAGTACTGGGAGGCGTATCACCAGCGCATGAAGCGCAACGGCGTGACGCCCGAAATGGCCAAGTCCGCCGTGCGGCGCAGCAACACCGCCATCGGCGCGCTGGCCCTCGAGCTGGGCGATGCCGACGCGATGATCTGCGGCATGGTCGGCAAGTTCGACCGCCACCTGCAGCAGGTGCGCGAGCTGGTGGGCCTGCGCGAGGGCGCGCGCCAGTTCGCGGCGATGAACGCGCTGATGCTGGACAAGATGACGCTGTTCATCACCGACACCTTCGTCAACGACGACCCCAGCGCCGAGGAGTTGGCCGACATCGCCGCGATGGCCGCCGAGGAGGTCAGCCGCTTCGGCCTGCCACCCAAGCTGGCCTTCGTCAGCCACTCGATGTTCGGCTCCAGCACGCGGCCATCGGCGCTGAAGATGCGCCGCGCGCACGAGCTGTTCGCCGCCGCCCATCCCGAGTTGGAGTGCGACGGCGAGATGCATGGCGATGCGGCGCTGTCCGAGAGCGTGCGCCGCGCCTTCCTGCCCGACAGCAAGCTCAGCGGCTCGGCCAACCTGCTGGTGCTGCCCACGCTGGACGCGGCCAACATCCTGTTCAACGTGCTGAAGATCAGCGCCAGCCAGGGCGTGACCATAGGCCCCATCCTGCTGGGCGCGGCCAGGCCCGTGCACGTCCTGACGCCTTCGGCGACGGTGCGCCGCATCGTCAACATGACGGCTCTGGCGGTGGCTGACGTGCGGGAAGCCCGGCTCGCGAAGGGCTGAACTGCGCCAGCGCCACGCCGGCCAGGATGACGGCGGCGCCGACCAGCTTGGGCGCGGTGAACACCTCGCCCCCGAGCAGCCAAGCGGCCAGGCCGGCGACCAAGGGCATCAGGTAAATCAGCGGCGCCGTGCGCGCCACGCCGTGCCGCTCGTTGGCCCAGCCCCACGCCAGCCAGCCGATGAAGCCGCCGCCGGCCACCTGCCAGACCGTGCCGCTCCACACCCAGGCCGGCTGGCCAGCCCAGTCCAGCGCGGCCAGCTCGGGAGCGCACCACAGCAGCATGGGCAAGGTGCAGACCAGGCTGCCATAGCCCAGCACTGTCACGCCGCCGTGGTGTTGGATCAGGGGCTTGGCGGCGACCGTGTACCAGCTGAACAGCGCGGCGGCGGCCAGCAGCAGCAGGTCGCCCATGCCGGCCTGCCAGTCGGCGGCCAGCAGCTTGTCCGACGTGAACAGCAGCGCGCCGATGGCGGCCATGGCCACACCAGCGACCTGGCCGCGTGAGAGCTTTTCCAGGCCGCTGGCGCGCAGGATCAGCAGCGTGAACACCGGCCCGCAGGCCAGCAGCACGCTGGCGCTGAAGGCGGTGGAACCCTGCATGCCGTAGGCCGACAGCAGCAGATGCAGTCCCTGGCCCACCAGCGTCAGCCGCACCAGCGGCCCCACCTCGCTGCGCTCCAGCCGTGGCCAGCGCGTGCCGAAGCGCCAGCACAGCAGCGCCACGGCACACAGCGGCACCAGCAGGTAGCGCAGGCCCAAGAACGCTGCGGGCCCCAGCTGCGTGAACAGCGCCTTGGAGAGCGGGAAGTTCAAGCCCCAGGTCAGCACGACGGCCAAGGCCGCGAACAGGGGGGCGGTGGAAGCGGCAGCGCGGTCCGGCATGACGGGGCAACAGTCGAAAAGCGCAGAATTGTCCCGCCCCGGCATCGCGTTGCTGCAAGCCACGCCCGACCCCCGCCTGAAACCCGATGAATCACGCCCTGCAGTGCCGTCTTGCCCCCCTCGACCCTGGCCATCCCGACGCTCAGGCCCTGATGGCCCGCTCGGAGGCGCTGATGAGCGCTCTCTACCCGAGCGAGAGCAACCATTTCGAGCCCGCCGACGGCCTGCGTGCGCCCCACGGCGTGTTCTGGGGGCTGTGGCTGGGCGAGGTGCTGGCGGGCTGTGGCGGCGTCAAGTTCCATGCACCGGCGGACGAGCCGGCCTATGGCGAGATCAAGCGGCTGTTCGTGCTGGAAAGCGCGCGCGGCCGCGGCGCGGCCAAGCAGCTGATGGCGCGGCTGGAGGCCGAGCTGCTGCAGCGCGGTTTGCGCGTGGCCCGGCTGGAGACCGGCATCTACCAGCCCGAGGCGCTGGGGCTGTACCGGCGCCTGGGCTATGTCGAGCGCGCACCCTTCGGCGGCTATGCGCCCGACCCACTGAGTGTTTTCTTCGAGAAGGTCTTGCAGCCAGCGGCGCGCTCCTGACCCAAAGCCCGACAAGCTCCTAGGCTGAAATGCGGTGAAACTTTCTCGGGGCATGGCGGACCATAATTCCTCGCCCCCTAGACCAGTTGAGACAAGCCATGACCCGCGCCACCAAGATCGTCGCCACCCTCGGCCCTGCATCCAACACACCGGAGGTGCTGGAGCAGATGATCCGCGCCGGCGTCGACGTCGTGCGGCTGAACTTCTCCCACGGCAAGGCACAGGACCACATCGACCGCGCGGCCATGGTCCGCGCTGCCGCCGAGCGCGTCGGCAAGTCGGTGGCCATCATGGCCGACCTGCAGGGCCCCAAGATCCGTGTCGGCAAGTTCGAGGGCGGCAAGATTGAGCTGGTCCCCGGCGCCCGTTTCATCCTGGACGCCGACCGCACCGAGCTGGGCAACCAGGAGGTGGCCGGCCTGGACTACAAGGAGCTGCCGCGCGACGTGAAGCCCGGCGACACGCTGCTGCTCAACGACGGCCTGCTGGTGCTGACCGTCGAGGCCGTGCGTGGCGCGCAGGTGCACACCATCGTCAAGCTGGGCGGCGAGCTGTCCAACAACAAGGGCATCAACAAGCAGGGCGGCGGCCTCACGGCGCCGGCGCTGACGGGCAAGGACATGGAGGACATCAAGACGGCGATGTCCTTCCAGTGCGAATACCTGGCGGTGAGCTTCCCCAAGAACGCGACCGACATGGAGATGGCCCGCCAGCTCGCCAACGTGGCCGGTGAGCCCTACCGCCACAAGCCGGCCATGATCGCCAAGATCGAGCGCTACGAGGCCATTCCGCACCTCGAAGCCATCCTGAAGGCCAGCGACGGCATCATGGTGGCGCGCGGCGACTTGGCCGTCGAAGTCGGCAACGCGGCCGTGCCGGCGCTGCAGAAGCGCATGATCAAGATGGCCCGCGAGCTCGACAAGGTGGCCATCACCGCCACGCAGATGATGGAGTCCATGATCGTCAACCCGGTGCCCACGCGCGCCGAGGTCAGCGACGTGGCCAACGCGGTGCTGGACGGCACCGACGCCGTCATGCTGTCGGCCGAGACGGCCGCCGGCAAGTTCCCGGTCGAGACCATCGAGCAGATGGCCGCCATCGCGCTGGAGGCCGAGCGGGCCGAGTTCGTCACGCTGGACACCGACTTCGCCGGTCGCCAGTTCGGCCGCATCGACCAGTCCATCGCCATGGGGGCGCTGTTCACGGCCCACCACCTGGGCTGCAAGGCCATCCTCGCGCTCACCGAGTCGGGCTCGACCGCGCTGTGGATGAGCCGCCACCGCATCCAGGTGCCCATCTTCGGCCTGACCACGCAGCTGGTCAGCCAGCGCAAGATGGCGCTGTACCGCAACGTCACGCCGCTGCTGATGCCCAAATTCGACGACCGGGACCAAGCCCTGGCGGCGGCGGAGAAGATCCTCGTCGAGCGCGGCGTGTTGAGGCCCGGCGACACCTACGCCATCACCTGTGGCGAGCCCATGGGCTACCCCGGCGGCACCAACATGCTCAAGGTCTGCCGCGTCGGCTGACGGCGCCTGTGCCGGGCTGACCCGGCATGCCGGGCGGGAAAGGCCACGGTCAGCTCGGTGAAGGCCGGCTGTCATGCCGGTTCACCAGAATCGCGTCATGTCCCCTGCCATTCGACTGCCCGGTGCCAGCCTGGACGTGGTGCTGCCCGCGTTCAACGAGGCCGCCAAGCTGCCCGCGCGCTTCCCGCAGTTGAAGCGCGTGCTTGATTCGCTGAGCTGGCTGCTGCACCTGGCCATCAACGGCGTGACCGCCTTGAGCAGCCTGCCGCTGCGCATCTGGAGCTCCATCGGCGGTCTCGTCGCGCGCGCTGCGCTGGCCTATGGCGGTTGGATCGTCATCGAGCAACTGCTGTCCATCGGCAGCATGGGCGGGCATGTCGGCCGCATCTTCGACGCGCTCAAGCAGCGGCCGCTCGACGTTGTCGCCCACGACACGGGCAAGCCGTCGTGACCTCCGCCCGCAGGCTGGCCGTTTGTGCGGATGACTACGGCCTGGGGCCGGCCATCGACCGCGGCATCCTGGCGTTGGCGGCGCATGGCCGCCTCACGGCGTTGAGTTGCCTCGTCACGCCGCCGCGCGGGGGGGCGCCCGGCCGCGCGCTGGCGGACTGCCCCGCAGCCGCGGGCCTGCACTTCAACCTGACCGAGGGCGAGCCGCTGAGCCGGTCGCTGCGCCGGCACTGGCCGCGCTTTCCCTCGCACCGCGAGCTGCTGGCCCGGGCCTGGCTGGGCCGCCTGCCCGCGGCGCAGCTGGCCGACGAGTTCCTGGCCCAGCTGCAGCGCTTCGACGCCGTCACTGGCCGTGCGCCAGCCTTCATCGATGGCCATCAGCACGTCCACGCGCTGCCGGGTGTGCGGCCCCTCGTGCTGGCCGCCGCCCGCAGCCTGGGCCTGCCGCTGCGCAACACCGGCCGGGTGATCGGCCCGGGCTTCGCGTTCAAGCGCCGGGTCATCGAGGCCTGCGGCGGGCGCGCCCTGGCCGCCGAGATGCAGCGGCGCGGCCAGCCTGCGGCGCCGGCCCTGGTCGGCGTCTACGACTTCGACCCGCGGGCCGATTACCGCACCCTGGTGCGCGGCTGGCTGCGCAAGGCACCGGACGGGGGCTTGCTGTTCTGCCATCCGGCGCAGGGCGGGCCCGACCCGGGCGACGTCATCGCCGCCGCCCGGGCGCGGGAGATGGCCTATCTCGCCAGCGCCGCCTTCGTCGACGATCTGGCCGAGTTCGGCGTCAGGCTCGCCTGAACGCCCAGGCGCAGTTGGCCACGAAGCCGGCCAGCAGCACGACCAGGGTCATTGCGTGGAAGCGGCACCAGGCCGGCCACCGGGGCGCGCGGTGGCCGAAGGTGTAAGCCTGCTTGGCCCAGCACGCCACCAGCGCCCCCAGCATGGCGCCCGACGCGAGCCAGGGCGCCCAGTGCGCCGCATCCTCGCCAGGTGCCGCGGATCAGCCTTGCGAGATGCGCCGGGCGAGGTGCGCCAGCGCCTCTTCCACCTGGTCCACCAGCACCAGGCACAGGTCGCCGGGCTGCAAGCGCGCCAGCGCGCGGTCGATGGCCAGGAACTCGCCGACCACCTCCTCCACATGGGTGGTGCGCGATGCGCCTTGCAGGCCGGCGCGCAGCAGCGCCACGACCTCGCCGGCCGCGCGGCCGCGCTGGCAGGCGTCTTCGTACAGGATGACGTCGTCGAAGGCCGTGCCGAGGATCTCCGTCTGGATGCGGATGTCCTCGTCGCGCCGGTCGCCCGCGCCGCTGATGACGACGACGCGCTTGTTCGCCGGCATCGCGTTGACGGCGCTCACCAGCGCCTTCATCGCGTCGCCGTTGTGGCCGTAGTCGGCGATCACGGTCGCACCGCGGTAGTCCATCACGTTGAAGCGGCCGGGCGCGTTGTCGGCGTCGTTGGCGAAGCTGCCCGCGCCGCGGCGGATGGTGTCCCAGTCCAGCCCCGCGCCCCAGGCGGCGGCGACGGCGGCCATCGCGTTCTCGACCTGGAAGCCGATGGTGCCGCCGCGCGTCAGCGGGATGTCGCGCAGCGGGATGCTCTCGCGCCACACGCCCTGGGCGGCGACGATCTGGTCGCCGTCCACGTAGACGCAGCGCTTGCCCTGGGCGCGGTGCGTGGCCATCAGCGGGTGGTGGCGGTCAGCGGCGAAGAAGATCACCTGGCCGGGGCAGACCGCGGCCATGCCGGCTGTCAGCGGGTCGGCCGCGTTCAGCACTGCGAAGCCGTTGGGTGCCACGTTCTGCACGATGACGCGCTTGACCAGCACGATGTCCTCGGCCGTGTGCAGGAAGTTCATGCCGAGGTGGTCGCCCGCGCCGATGTTGGTGACAACGGCCACCTGGCAGCGGTCGAAGCCGAGGCCTTCGCGCAGGATGCCGCCGCGGGCGGTCTCCAGCACGGCGGCCTCCACGTCAGGGTGCATCAGCACGTTGCGCGCGCTGCGCGGGCCGGAGCAGTCGCCGCTGTCGATTTGGCGGCCGTCGACGTAGACGCCGTCGGTGTTGGTCATGCCCACCTTCAGGCCGCAGCTGGCGAACATGTGGGCGATCAGCCGCGTGACCGTGGTCTTGCCGTTGGTGCCGGTGACGGCGACGAGCGGGATGCGGCCGTCCTCGGCCTTGTTGCCGCTGCCGAACAGGTGGCTGATGATGGCCTCGCCGACGTTGCGGCCCTTGCCGAAGCTGGGGCTCAGGTGCATGCGCAGGCCCGGCGCGGCGTTCACCTCGACGATGCCGCCGTTGATCTCCTCCAGCGGGCGCAGCACGCTCTCGGCCACCACGTCCACGCCGCAGACATGCAGGCCCACGACCTGCGCCGCGGCGATGGCGCGGGCGGCCACTTCCGGATGCACGTCGTCGGTCACGTCGGTGGCGGTGCCGCCGGTGGACAGGTTGGCGTTGTTGCGCAGGATGACGCGCTGGCCCTTCTCGGGCACCGAGTCCGGCGTCAGGCCTTGCTGCGTCAGGCGGGCGACGGCGATGTCGTCGAAGCGGATCTTGGTCAGCGAGGTCGCATGGCCGTCGCCGCGCTTGGGGTCGGCGTTGACCTTGTCGACCAGCTGCTTGACCGTGTGCTGGCCGTCGCCGATGACGTGCGGCGGGTCGCGACGCGCGGCGGCCACCAGCTTGTCGCCGATGACCAGCAGCCGGTAGTCGCCACCGGGCAGGAACTTCTCGACCATGACTTGGCCGATCTCGTCGGCCGCCTTGTAGGCCAGCTCCAGGCCTTCGCGGGTCGTCACATTGACCGTGACGCCCTTGCCCTGGTTGCCGTCCTGCGGCTTCACGACGACCGGCAGGCCGATCTCCTGGGCGACGGCCCAGGCGTCGTCCACCGACTCGACCGGGCGGCCGACGGGAACCGGCACGCCGGCGGCCTGCAGCAGGCGCTTGCAGAGGTCCTTGTCCTGCGCGATGGACTCGCTGACGGCGCTGGTCGCATCGACCTCGGCGGCCCAGATGCGGCGCTGCTTGGCTCCCCAGCCGAACTGCACCAGGCTGCCCTGGGTCAGGCGTCGGTAGGGAATGCCGCGCGCGATTGCCGCGTTGACGATGGCGCCGGTGGAGGGGCCCAGGCGGATGTCCTCGTCCAGCTCGCGCAGCTGGGCCAGCACGGCATCGGCATCGAACTCGCCGTCGTCCAGCGCCGCCTGCACGAGCTTGACCGCCTGCTCGAAGGCGAGGCGTCCCACGTCCTCCTCGCTGTACTCGATGACGATCTGGTAGGTGCCTGCCGCGGGCGTCACATGGGTCTGGCTGAAGCTGACTGGGCAGCCGGCCTGGGCCTGCAGGGCCAGCGCCGCCTGCTCCAGCACCTGGGCCAGCGATGCATCGGCGCGCAGCTCGCCGATGGTGGGGAAGCGCTGGCGCAGGCGCTGCTCGAAGCCGGGCAGGCGTTCCAGCGAGCGCTCGGCCTGGCTGCAATGCACGACGGCCTCGATGGCCGTGTGGCGGCTCCACATGTTCGGGCCGCGCAGCGCGCGGATGCGGGAAACGTCCATGTCGTTGTCTTGTTATGCGAGGTGGAGTTCGGGGACGAAGGTGTCCATGCCGGCGGCGATCAGCTCGGGTGAGATGCCCAGCGCCCAGGCCGCGGCCACGGCGGCCAGCAGCGTGGCGGCATCGGTGGTCCCGGTGCCGAAGCGCTGCAGCAGCGCGTCGAGGTTGGCGCCAGGCGTCTCGGCCGGCCCCTGGGCCAGCACGGCGGCGCCGCCGCGCAGGAAGACCGCCCGGCCGCCGCGCTCGCGGTGCTGGCGGATGGCGTCCAGCGTGCCATCCTCGGCGTAGAAGACGACCTCGCCGTCGCTGAGCTCGGCCATGTCGACCAGGCGCGGATGGGCCGCATGCAGCACGCTGGCGCCGTCGCTGAGCACCACGTCGACCTGGGTGCGCAGCACCTTGTAGAGCTGATCGGTGTCTTGCACGTCGTAGTCGGCCAGCGCTGCGATGCCGTCCAGGTCGGTGACCACGCCCACCAGCGCGCGGTCGTAGGCCAGGCCGTCGCGCAGGATGGATTGGGCATCGTTCTCGACCACCACGGCGTTGACACCGCGGTTCATCAGCAGGCGGTGGGCGGCGTCCCAGCGGGCGCTGTCGGTCTTCTCGACGCGGCGGGTGCCCAGGAACAAGCCGTCCCTGCAGGCCAGACCCACGTGAAGACCGTTTAGGTGCAGCAGCCAGGCGACCAGGCGGGCGATCTGGCTGCCGCCGCGCGAGCCGGCCACGCCCACGATGGGAATGCGGCCGTTCTCGTCGGGCGCGAACAGGTGGTCGATGATGGCCTGGCCCACCGGCTGGGGCGCGCCGCCGGCGGGCTTGAGGTGCATCAGCAGGCCGGGGCCGGCGTTGACCTCCACGATGGCGCCGCCGGTCTCGGCCAGCGGCCTGGCGATGTCGTCGGTGACCAGGTCCACGCCGGCGATGTCCAGGCCCACGGTGCGGGCGGCCAGCGACACGGCATGGGCCACCTCGGGGTGGACCTCGGGTGTGCAGTCGATGGCGACGTTGCCATTGCGCTGGATCAGCACGGCCTTGCCCGCAGGCGGCACGGATTCGGGCGTGAAGCCCTGGCGCTGCAGGTCCAGCAGCACGACGGGGTCCTCGCCGAGGATGATCTTGTTGAGCGGAAAATCCTCGGTCAGGCCGCGACGCGGGTCGGTGTTGATCTGCAGGTCGATGAGCTGGGCGACGGTGTGCTGGCCGTCGCCGTGGATCCATGCCGCCTCGCCGCGTGCGGCCGCGACGACCTGCCCGCCGACGACCAGCAAGCGATGCTCGTTGCCGCGGATGTAGCGCTCCACCAGCACCGACGAGCCCTCGGCTTCTGCCAGCGCGAAGGCGGCGGCGCAGTCGGCCTCGGTGGAGATGTCCAGCGTGACGCCACGGCCATGGTTGCCGTCGCTGGGTTTGATGACGACCGGCAGGCCGAGGTCCTGCGCGGCCTCCCAGGCCTCGGCGGCGCTCTTGACCTCCTGGCCCTCGGGCACCGGCACGCCCACGGCCTTGAGAAGGGTCTTGGTCAGGTCCTTGTCGCCGGCAATGCCTTCGGCGATTGCGCTGGTCATGTCGGTCTCGGCCGTCCAGATGCGGCGTTGGCGTGCGCCATGACCCAACTGCACCAGGTTGCCGTCGTTGAGCCGGATGTGCGGGATGCGGCGGTCGGTCGCGGCGGCGACGATGGCTGCGGTGGACGGGCCCAGGTAGCAGTCGTCCAGTTTGTCGCGCACGCGGGCCACGGCGGCGGGCACGTCGAAGGGCTCGTCGTTGATCATGGCCATGATCAGCGCATGGCCCTCGGCCAGCGCGGTGCGGGCCACCTGCTCGTCGCGGGCGCGGAACACCATGCGGTAGACGCCACGCTGGCTGGTGGAGCGTGTCTGGCCGAAGCCGGTGGGCATGCCCGCCAGGTTCAGCAACTCGATGACGATGTGCTCCAGCACATGGCCCATCCAGGTGCCGTCGCGCAGCCGTTCGATGAAGCCGCCGCGCTCGCCGACGCCGCAGTGGTGCTCGATCAGCGCGGGCAGCGCGGCGGTCAGGCGGTCGTTGAAGCCGGGCAGCAGGTTGGAGGGGTAGTCCTCCAGCTCGCCCAGGTCCAGCCAGACTTCCAGCACCGGCCGGTAGGTCCACATGTTGGGGCCGCGCAGGTAGTTGATGCGCAGCAGGCGGATGTCGTTCTTCTTGCTCATGAGGTGGGGGATTGGCCCTGGGAAGCGCGGGAGATTGTGCGCCCAGTCATGGCGGAGAATCGCCGGCTGCCTGTCGACTCAACAACAAAATGCAAGACCTTCCTCCCGTCGAAGCGACCCATCCGCAAACCGCCGCCTTGCGGGGGCGGCTCCTGGCTGGCGAGAACGTCGTGGCGGTGCTGGAGGTTGACCTGGACGGACAGGGGCGCTTCGGCCAGGGCCTGATTGCGTTGACGAATTCACGCCTGCTGTCCTTCGAGCCGGCGTCCGGCTGCTGGAGCGAGTTCGCGCTGGCGCCGGGGCTGGCCCTGCGGCTGAGCGACCACGGCGGCCTGGCTTTCCTGGAGCTGTGCGACACGCAGCGGCGCCTCGCGCGCTGGCGCTTCACGCTGGCCTGCAACCCTGCGGCCGTGCGCTTCGTGGATGCCTTCGAGCGCGAAGTGCAGCGGCTGTCGGGCCAGGTGGTGCCAGCGGACGACGAAGCGGGCGAGGACGCCGACTTCGACTTCGGCGAGACCAGCGCGCCGCCCAGCACCTGGGTGCTGCTGCGTCTGTGGCGCTTCGCCAAGCCCTACCAGGGCCAGTTGCTGCTGGGGTTTGCGCTGATGCTGGGCGCGACCGGCGCCACGCTGGTGTCGCCCTACCTGACCATGCCGCTGGTGGACCAGGTGCTGATCCCGTTCCAGAACGGCCAGGCCATCGACACCCGGCTGGTCATGCTGCTGCTCAGCGGGCTGCTGGGCGCGGCGCTGGTGTCCTGGGTGCTGGGCTGGGCCAAGACCTATCTGCTGGCGCTGGTGTCCGAGCGCATCGCCGCCGACCTGCGCACGTCGACCTTCGAGCACCTGCTGGGGCTGTCGCTGGAGTATTTCGGCAATAAGCGCACCGGCGACCTGATGGCGCGCATCGGCTCGGAGACCGACCGCATCAGCGTGTTCCTGAGCCTGCATGCGCTGGACTTCATCACCGACGTGCTGATGCTGGGCATGACGGCCATCATCCTGTTCAGCATCCACCCCGGCCTGGCGCTGGCGACGCTGGTGCCGCTGCCCTTCATCGCCTGGCTGATCCACCTGGTGCGCGACCGGCTGCGCACCGGTTTCGAGAAGATCGACCGCGTGTGGGGCGAGGTCACCAACGTGCTGGCCGACACCATCCCCGGCATTCGCGTCGTCAAGGCCTTCGCGCAGGAGGCGCGCGAGGCGCGGCGCTTCAAGGACGCCAATGCCAACAACCTGCAGGTCAACGACCGCCTCAACAAGACCTGGAGCCTGTTCGCGCCCACGGTGGCGCTGCTGACCGAGATGGGGCTGCTGGTGGTGTGGGGCGTGGGCATCTGGCTGATTGCGCACCAGAGCATCACGGTGGGTGTGCTGACAGCCTTCCTGGCTTATATCGGCCGCTTCTACTCGCGGCTGGATTCCATGAGCCGCATCGTCTCCGTCACGCAGAAGGCCGCGGCCGGCGCCAAGCGCATCTTCGACATCCTGGACCATGTCTCCAACGTGCCCGACCCGGTCAACCCGCAGCCGTTCGAGAACGTCAGGGGCGCGATCTCGCTGCAGGGGGTCAACTTCCGCTACGGCTCGCGCTCGGTCATTCGCAACCTGAACCTGGACATCCGCCCGGGCGAGATGGTGGGCCTGGTGGGCCATAGCGGCTCGGGCAAGAGCACGCTGGTCAACCTGATCTGCCGCTTCTACGATGTCACCGAAGGCGCCATCAAGGTCGACGGCGTGGACCTGCGTCGCGTCAAGGTGAGCGACTACCGCCGCCATATCGGCCTGGTGCTGCAGGAGCCCTTTTTGTTCTTCGGCACCATCGCCGAGAACATCGCCTACGGCAAGCCCGGGGCCACCCGCGAGGAGATCGTCGCCGCCGCGCGCGCCGCCCATGCGCACGAGTTCATCCTGCGCCTGCCGCATGGCTACGACAGCCTGGTGGGCGAGCGCGGCCAGGGTCTGTCAGGCGGCGAGCGCCAGCGCATCTCCATCGCCCGCGCGCTGCTGATCGACCCGGCCATCCTGATCCTGGACGAGGCCACCAGCGCGGTCGACACCGAAACCGAGAAGGAGATTCAGCGTGCGCTGGACAACCTGGTCAAGGGTCGCACGACGATTGCGATCGCCCACCGGCTGTCCACGCTGCGCAAGGCCGATCGACTGGTGGTGATGGACCGCGGCGAGATCGTCGAGCTGGGGCCGCACGACGAGCTGATCGCCCGGCAAGGCCATTACTGGCGGCTGTGGGAGGCCCAGGCCCGGCGCGTCGACGCCGAGGCCGGCGATGACGGTGGCCTGATGGTCGTGGCGCCCAACCCCAATGCCCACACGGTGAACGCATGAACGAGCTGCCCTTCCGCGACCTGCAACTGGATGCCTTGGGACGGCTGCTGCTGACCGACCTCAACGGCACCGTGCATGCCGGCGTGACGCCGGTGCGCGCCCACCCCATCTCGGCGCCCGACGAGGGCCTGAGCCTGGTGGGCAGCCATGGCCATGAGCTGGCCTGGGTGGCGCGGCTGTCCGCGCTGCCCGACGGTCCGCGCCAGCTGCTGGAGGCCGAATTGGCCGCGCGAGAGTTCCATCCCACGCTGTTGCGGCTGATCTCTGTCAACACCTTCGGCACACCCAGCACCTGGCACATCCAGACCGACCGCGGCGAGGTGGACTTTGTGTTGAAGAGCGAGGAAGACATCCGCCGGCTGGAGGGCGGGCGGCTGCTGATCACGTCCGCCCACGGCCTGCAGCTCCATGTGCCGGATCGCTGGGCGCTGGACAAGCATTCCAAGCGGCTGCTGGAGCGCTTCCTCTGAGCCGGCGCAGGCCGCCCGCGGCGGCCTTCGGTCGCGCTGTGGCGGCTCAGCTCGTCTCGCCCATCTGCGACTGCAGGTAGTTCTGCTGACCCACCTTGCTGACCAGCTGAAGCTGTGTCTCCAGGTGGTCGATGTGCTCCTCGGTGTCGTGCAGGATTTGCACGAACAGTTCGCGAGACACGTAATCGCGCACGCTCTCGCAGTAGGCCACGGCCTCCTTCAAGTGGGCGTGCGAGGCCCTCTCGATCTTGAGATCGCACTCCATCGTCTCGATGGCGTTCTCGCCGATGTAGAGCTTGCCCAGGTCCTGCAGGTTGGGCAGCCCCTCCAGCATCAGCACGCGCTCGATGAGCTTGTCGGCGTGCTTCATCTCCTCGATCGATTCCTCGTACTCATGCTTGGCCATCTTCATCAGGCCCCAGTTCTTCAGCATGCGGGCGTGCAGGAAGTACTGGTTGATGGCGGTCAGCTCCAGCTTGAGCTGGGCATTCAGGTGCGTGATGACTTGTGGGTCGCCCTGCACGGAGGCCTCCTTGTTGTGTGCGTGCGCAGTCGGGGCAGTATCGACAGCCATGACCCTCGATCAAAATCGGTATTTTTGCAAATGAGACCGATTCGCATTAGACTGCGCGCATCATGATCGTCTGCGTCTGCCACCGCGTCTCCGACCGCGACATCGCCATCGCGGCGGCGTCGGGCTGCCCCAGTTTCGAGGCCTTGCAGGACGAGCTCCGCGTGGCCACGGCCTGCGGCGCCTGCCATGAATGCGCCTGCGAGGTCTTCGAGGAAAGTCGTGTGGCCGGCGGCCACGCTGCTGGGTCCGGCAGGACGATGGCCATCGCCGTGCTGCAGCCGGCCTGAGCAAGCGGGCTAGAATGCGTCTCGGCGCCCCTCACCGGCGCCATTTTTGTTGTCCGTGCCCGAGGTTGTTGTGTGTCCCGCAGCCCCTGTGCGGTGGGACGCCCAAACGAACGAACTCGAGGAAAAGACTCCATGAGCACCCAGCAGACCGGCATCGTCAAGTGGTTTGACGACGGCAAGGGCTACGGCTTCATCACCCCGTCAGACGGCAGCAAGGACTTGTTCGCCCATCACAGCGAGATCAGGAACGGCGGCGGCTTCCGCACGCTGGCCGAAGGCGCCCAGGTCGAGTTTGAGGTGAAGCAGGGCCCCAAGGGCCTGCAAGCCGCAAACATCCGCGCGCTGTAAATCACGTCGGCCCGGCCGCCAAGCCCGCTCGCTGAGCGGGCTTTGTGCTTTTCAGGGCCCGTCCAACGACAATCGAGCGCTATGTCTGCCGTCCCCACCGCTCCCAAGGCTCTGACCGCTTACCGCCCGTTCTGGGCCAAGCGCTTCGGCCCCGCGCCCTTCCTGCCCATGAGCCGGCAGGAGATGGAGCAGCTCGGCTGGGATTCCTGCGACATCATCATCGTCACCGGTGACGCCTACGTCGACCATCCCAGCTTTGGCATGGCCGTCATCGGCCGCACGCTGGAGGCGCAGGGCTTTCGCGTGGGCATCATCGCCCAGCCGGACTGGCACAGCGCCGACGCCTTCAAGGTGCTGGGCAAGCCCAACCTGTTCTTTGGCGTGGCCGCCGGGAACATGGACTCGATGATCAACCGCTACACGGCCGATCGAAAAATCCGCAGCGACGACGCTTACACGCCCGGCGGTGTGGGCGGCAAGCGGCCCGACCGCGCGACCTTGGTCTACACCCAGCGCTGCCAGGAGGCGTTCAAGGACGTGCCGGTCGTCATCGGCGGCATCGAGGCCTCGCTGCGCCGCATCGCGCACTACGACTACTGGCAGGACAAGGTGCGCCGCTCCATCCTGGTGGACAGCAAGGCCGACCTGCTGGTCTACGGCAATGCCGAGCGCGCCATCGTCGAGATCGCGCACCGCCTCGCGCGCCGCGAGCCCATAGCGAGCCTGACCGACGTGCGCGGCACGGCCTTCATGCGCCGCCCCGACGACCCGACGGCCGAAGGCTGGTTCGAGCTGGACTCCACCGAGGTGGACCGTCCCGGTCGCATCGACGAGCTGATCAGCCCTTACCAGGAGATCAAGCAGGAGACCACCTGCGCGACCGCGGCGCCCGACGCGCCCAAGCCCATCGCCGTTCACAAGACCGGCCGCATCAGCATGCCGCCGCGCGAGCGCACGGTGGTGCGCCTGCCCTCCTACGAGCAGGTCAAGAGCGACCCGGTGCTCTACGCCCACGCCAACCGCGTGCTGCACCTGGAGACCAACCCCGGCAACGCCCGCGCGCTGGTGCAGCGTCACGGCGATCGCGACCTTTGGGTCAACCCGCCGCCCATTCCGCTGACCACGCCGGAGATGGACCATGTGTTCGACCTGCCCTACGCCCGCGCGCCGCACCCCAGCTATGCCGACGAAAACGGCAGCCACGACGGCGCGACCAAGATCCCGGCGTGGGAGATGATCCGCTTCAGCGTCAACATCATGCGCGGCTGCTTCGGTGGCTGTACCTTCTGCTCCATCACCGAGCACGAGGGCCGCATCATCCAGAGTCGCTCGGAAGACTCCGTGATCCGCGAGATCGAGGAGATGCGCGACAAGGTCAAGGGCTTCACCGGCATCGTGTCCGACCTGGGCGGCCCCACGGCCAACATGTACCGCATCGGCTGCAAGAGCCCGGAGATCGAGGCTGCCTGCCGCAAGCCGAGCTGCGTCTACCCCGGCATCTGCCCGAACCTGAACACCGACCACGGGCCGCTGATCAAGATGTACCGCCGCGCGCGCGCGCTGCCGGGCGTCAAGAAGATCCTGATCGGCTCCGGCCTGCGCTACGACCTGGCGGTGCAGTCGCCCGAGTACGTCAAGGAGCTGGTCACGCACCACGTGGGCGGCTACCTCAAGATCGCGCCGGAGCACACCGAGCCTGGGCCGCTGTCCAAGATGATGAAGCCGGGCATCGGCAGCTACGACCGCTTCAAGCAGATGTTCGAGGCGGCCAGCGCCGCGGCCGGCAAGAAGCAGTACCTGATCCCGTACTTCATCGCCGCCCATCCCGGCACCAGCGACGAGGACATGATGAACCTGGCCGTCTGGCTGAAGAAGAACGGCTTCCGCGCCGACCAGGTGCAGACCTTCTACCCCAGCCCCATGGCCACCGCGACGGCCATGTACCACACGGGCCGCAATCCGCTCAAGGGCATCAGCCGCGACGAAAGCCGCGGCGAGAAGGTCGACATCGTGCGCGGCGAGCGTCGCCGCCGGCTGCACAAGGCCTTCCTGCGCTACCACGATGCCAACAACTGGCCGCTGCTGCGCGAGGCGCTGAAGGCCATGGGTCGGGCCGACCTGATCGGCAACGGCAAGCATCACCTGATCCCGACCTACCAGCCCGCCACCGACGGCAGCTACGAGAGCGCGCGGCGCAAGAACTCGACGCAGGCCAAGCCCGTTGCCAGGGCTGCCGCGCCGCGCAAGGGCCAGCTGCTGACCCAGCACACCGGCCTGCCGCCGCGCGTCAGTGGTGCAAGGCACCCGGGCAAACCCGGAAAGCGCTGAGTGGCGTGGCGGGACTTTTGCCCGCGCTTCTCGTGGCGCCGGCTGCATGGATGCACTACGCTTGGGGCTCACCACCAGCGAGGTTGTCGCCGCCAGCACTCCCGCCCTCATGCAAGACACGCCGCCCGCCGTTGACGACGATCTCCTCGAGCTGCTCGACGAACCCGAGCATGCCGAGCTGGAGCACCGGCCGCACAACCGGCCCTGGCGCGTGCTGATCGTCGACGACGACGGCGACGTTCACAAGGCCACCGAGCTGGCCATGCAGGGCCTCAGCATCGAAGGCCAGCCGCTGGTCTTCCTGCACGCCAGCTCCGCCGCCCAGGCGCGCCAGCTGCTGGCCAGCGAGGACGATCTGGCCGTGGTGCTGCTGGACGTGGTGATGGAGAGCGACGATGCCGGCCTGCAGCTGGTGCGCTACATCCGCGACGAACTGGGCCGCAACGCGCTGCGCATCGTGCTGCGCACCGGCCAGCCCGGCTATGCGCCTGAGATCGAGACGGTGCAGGCCTATGACATCAACGACTACAAGACCAAGTCCGAGCTGACCCGCACGCGGCTGTACACGGTGCTGACCGCGGCCGTGCGCTCCTACCGCCAGATCTGCGCGCTGGAGGCCAGCCGCCGCGGGCTGGAAATGATCATCGAGAGCAGCACCGCGCTGTCGCGCATGCGCGGCCTCTCGCGCTTTGCCGAAGGTGTGGTCACGCAGCTGTGCGCGCTGTTGGGCGTCTTGCCGGAGGGGCTGGTCTGCGCTCAGACGCATGGCGAGAGCGGCGACGAGGTGCGCATCATCGCGGCCGCCGGCCAGTACAGCAGCCTCATCGATCGCCCGCTGGCGCAGGTCAAGATCACCAGCGTGCGCGAGCGCCTGGAGCGCTGCCTGCGCGAGCAGCGCAGCCTGTACGACGACGGCATGGTGCTGTACTTCGGCATGGACCAGGGGCGGGCGATGGCGGCCTTGGTGGACCTGGACCGCGAGCTCGACGAGCTGGACCAGCAGTTGCTGCGCGCCTTCTGCTCCAACATCGCGGTGGGCTTCGAGAACGTGCTGCTGTACGGCGAACTGCTGGATCAGGCCTACAACGACCCGCTGCTGCGCCTGCCCAACCGCAACCGCTTCGTCGAGCTGCTGGACAAGAACCTGAAAGATCCCACCGGTGTCACGCTGGCGCTGATCGACATCGACGATTTCTCCGACATCAACGACGCCTTCGGCCACCATTTCGGTGACCAGGTGCTGCAGGCCGTGGTGCGGCGGCTGTCCGACATGCTGGGCCTGAACACCGCGATGGCGCGGGTCGGGGCCGACACCTTTGGCGTGCTGGGCGAGGATGCCAGGGTCTGCCCGGAGCGCGTGCAGGCGGTGTTTGCCGAGCCCTTCGTCGTGGCGGGTGAGCGGCTGCAACTGTCGGCCACGACCGGGCTGGTGCAGCTCGGCGAGTCCACCGCCGTGGGTTCCGAGCTGCTGCTGGATGCGCAGATCGCGCTCAAGCGCGCCAAGCAGCGCCAGCGCGGCTCGTCGCAGTACTTCTCCGCCGCCATGGGCAATGACGCGCGCGAGCGCTTCAAGCTGCTCAAGGGCCTGCGCACCGGCTTCGAGGAAAGCGAGCTGTTCATCGTCTACCAGCCGCAGGTGGACCTGGTCAGCGGCCGCGTCATCGGTGCCGAGGCGCTGCTGCGCTGGAAGACGGCAGACGGCCGCTTCATTGCGCCCGACCAGTTCATCCCGCTGGCCGAGCAGAGTGGCCTCATCATTCCTATCGGCGAGTTCGTCATGCGCACCGCCTGCGCGCAGTTGCAGCGCATGCAGGCACTGGGCCATGCCGACTTCCGCATGGCCGTCAACGTGTCCATGGCGCAGTTCCGCCATCCCGGCTTCATCGACATGCTGGCCCGCACGCTGCAGGACTGCGGCGTGGTCGGCCAGCACATCGAGCTGGAGATCACCGAGTCCATGGCCATGGAGGACGCCGACCTCGTGCAGCGCGTGCTGGCCGCCATCAAGCGCCTGGGCTTCTCGGTCGCGATCGATGATTTCGGCACCGGCTTCTCGTCGTTGAGCCAGCTGCGTCAGCTGCAGGTGGACCGGCTCAAGATCGACCGCGCATTCGTGCAGGAGGCGCAGTCCTCGTCCGCCGGCTCCACCATCGCGCAGATGGTCGTCAACTTGGGCCGTGGCCTGGGGCTGACCGTCATCGCCGAGGGCATAGAGACCGAGGTGCAGCGCCAGTACCTCGTCGGCCTGGGCTGCCACGAGGGTCAGGGCTGGTTGTTTGCCAAGCCCATGCCCGCCGAGCAGCTGGAGGCCTTTCTCGCCGCGAAGTGAGTCCGCCGGCGCTGGCTGCACGGCGCCGCCCCGTCTTGACATAGGAGCGTCCATGAGTCTTGCGAAGATCCTCGTCGCCCAGGGCGGCGGCCCCACTGCAGTCATCAACCAGAGCCTGGTGGGCGTGGTGCTGGAGGCGCGCCGCCAGGCCGGCGTGGGCCGGGTCTACGGCGCGCGGCACGGCGTGCGCGGCATCGTGAACGAGGACTTCGTCGACCTCACGCAGGAGACCAGCCACAACCTGGAGCTGGTGGCCACCACGCCGGCGTCGGCGCTGGGCTCCACACGCGACAAGCCCGACGCGGCCTACTGCCACGAGATCTTCACCGTGCTGCAGGCCCATGGCATCACGCATTTCTTCTACATCGGCGGCAATGATTCCTCGGACACGGTGCGCATCGTGTCCGAGGAAGCGGCTGCGGCGGGCTACCCGCTGCGCTGCATCCACATCCCCAAGACCATCGACAACGACCTCGTCGGCAACGACCACACGCCCGGCTATGCATCGGCTGCGCGTTTCGTGGCCCAGGCCTTTGCCGGCGCCAACCTCGACAACGCGGCGCTGCCGGGTGTCTACGTGGGCGTGGTGATGGGGCGGCATGCGGGCTTCCTGACCGCCGCGGCGGCCCTGGGCAAGAAGTTCGACGACGACGGCCCCCACCTCATCTACCTGCCCGAGCGCGACTTCCACATCGAGCAGTTCCTGCGCGACGTCAAGGCCACGCACGAACGCTTTGGCCGCTGCGTCATCGCGGTCAGCGAGGGCATCCACGATGCGAGTGGCGCGCCCATGCTGTCCAAGCTGGCCGGCGACCTGGAGCGCGATGCGCATGGCAACGTGCAGCTCAGCGGCACCGGTGCGCTGGCCGACTTGCTGTGCGAGGAGATCAAGACCAAGCTGGGCATCAAGCGCGTGCGCGGCGACACCTTCGGCTACCTGCAGCGCAGCTTCCTTGGCTGCGTCAGCGACGTGGACGCGCGCGAGGCCCGCGAGGTGGGCGAGAAGGCCGTGCAGTACGCCTTCCACGGTGACCGTGACGGTTCGGTGGCCATCGAGCGCGTGGGCTACTACTCGGTGGACTACAAGCTGCTGCCACTGGCTTCCGTCGCCGGCAAGACGCGCACGATGGAAGACGTTTTCATCAATGCCGCCGGCACCGACGTGACCGATGCCTTCCGCCTCTACCTGCGGCCGCTGTTGGGCTCAGGCATGCCAGACGCCTTCCGGCTGCGGCCCAACCCGGTGCCCAAGGTGCTGAACAAGCGCTAGGAGCCTGTCGGGCTGGCCCGCTGGACGCAGCCCTGATCGACCGCCTGCGCCGCGCTGGCCGGTGGCCGGCCGGAGAACGCGCTGGAGCGGCTCAGCGCGTGCGCTTGGCGAGCACCGCCCGCGCCACGCGTGACGCAGGCTCGCGACCCAGCACGCCGGAGATGAAGGCGCCGGCGTCGACCAGCCGGTCCAGGTCCACGCCCGTCTCGATGCCGAGGCCATTGAGCATGAACACCACGTCCTCGGTCGCCACATTGCCGGTCGCGCCCTTGGCATAGGGGCAGCCGCCCAGCCCGGCCACGCTGGCGTGGAAGCTGTGCACGCCGAGTTCCAGGCTGGCGTAGACGTTGGCGAGCGCCTGGCCGTAGGTGTCGTGGAAATGGCCAGACACCTCGGGCAGCGGGAAATGCTTCAGCGCCCGCTCCATGGCGGCCTGCACTTTGCGCGGCGTGCCCACGCCGATGGTGTCGGCAATGTCGATGGCGTCCACGCCCAGCGCACGCAGCGGCTCAACGACTGCCTCCACCTGGTCGGCGCTGATGTCACCCTCGTAGGGGCAGCCCAAGGCGCAGGACAGCGCCGCGCGCACCTTCACGCCGGCCGCATGTGCACCCTCGATGACGGGCGCAAAGCGCGCCAGGCTCTCGGCGATGGAGCAGTTGATGTTCTTCTGCGTGAAGGCCTCGCTGGCCGCGGTGAAGACCAGGATCTCGTCGGGCCGGCTCGCGAGTGCCGCTTCCAGCCCCTTGAGGTTGGGCACCAGCACCGAGTAGCGCACACCGGGCCGGCGCTCGAGGGCGGCCATCACGGCCGCGTTGTCGCCCATCTGCGGCACCCATTTGGGCGACACGAAGCTGGTGACCTCGATCTCGCGCAGACCGGCGTCCTGCAGCATGGCGACGAGCCGGGCCTTGTGCTCCGTGGCGACGTTGGCCTTTTCGTTCTGCAGGCCGTCACGCGGGCCGACATCGAGGAGTTTGACGAAGGATGGCAGGGCCATGCTCAGGCCTCCAGCTTCAGCAGCTCGGCGCCGTCCCCGACCTGGTCGCCCACCGCGAACAGCAGCTCCGCCACGGTGCCATCACGTGGCGACGAGATGGTGTGCTCCATCTTCATCGCCTCCATGACCGCCAGCGGCTGGCCCTTGGCGACCACGTCGCCGGGCCGGGCCAGGAAGGCAATCAGCTTGCCGGGCATGGGGGCCGTCAGGCGCCCGCCTTCGGCCGGGCCGTCGCCGGCGTGGGCGATGACATCGACCTCGGTCAGCACGGCGGAGCCGTTGGCGGCGAAGACGGCGATGCGCTCGCCCTGGGCATAGGTCTTCACGCGCAATCGCTGCAGTTCAGGCGCTTCGCCCAGGAACAGCTCGTGGGTCTCGGCATCCTGCGACTGCACGGCGAACTCGATGGCCTGGCCTTCGACCGTCAGCGTCATGCCGCCGCGGTGGTGGCGGGCCAGCAGCACCCTGTGGTGCTGGCCGCCCAGCTCCAGTTCGAAGCGCCGCGTGGCCGCGCCGAACAGCCGCCAGCCGTCGCGGGCGCTCCAGGGGTCGGCGTCCTGCGCGGCAGCTTCCACGGCCAGCGTGTGCGCGACGACCGCAGCGGCGGCCACGCGCAGCGGCAGGCCGGGCTGGTCGAACAGGGCAGCCTTCTCGCGCTCGATCAGGCCGGTGTCCAGGTCGGCTTGCGAGAACGAGGCGGTGGCCGCGCAGCGGCGCAGGAAGGCGACATTGGTGTGCAGGCCGACGATGTGGGTGTCGCGCAGCGCGGCGTCCAGCCGGGCCAGCGCCTGGGCGCGGTCCTCGCCCCAGACGATGAGCTTGGCGATCATCGAGTCGTAGAACGGGCTGATCGCATCGCCCTCGCGCACGCCGGCGTCGATGCGCACGTCACCGCGTTGGAAGGCGACGTGCGCCGGCCAGCGGGCTACGTCGAGCCGGCCGGTGGCGGGCAGGAAGCCGGCGTCCGGGTTCTCCGCGCAGATGCGGGCCTCGATGGCATGGCCGCGCATCGTCAGCTGCGCTTGCTTGAGCGGCAGCGGCTGGCCGGCGGCCACGCGCAACTGCCACTCGACCAGGTCCTGCCCGGTGATGGCCTCGGTCACGGGATGCTCCACCTGAAGCCGCGTGTTCATCTCCATGAAGTAAAAGCGCCCGTCCTGCTCGGCAATGAACTCCACCGTGCCCGCACCGACATAGCCCACGGCCTTGGCGGCGGCGACGGCGGCCTCGCCCATCTGCGCGCGGCGCTCGGGCGTCATGCCTGGGGCGGGCGCTTCCTCCAGCACCTTCTGGTGGCGACGCTGCACCGAGCAGTCGCGCTCGAACAGATAGACGCAGTCGCCCTGCGTGTCCCCGAAGACCTGGATCTCGATGTGGCGCGGCCGTTGCACGTAGCGCTCGATCAGCACCGCGTCGTCGCCGAAGCTGTTGATCGCCTCGCGCTTGCAGGAGGCCAGGGCCGCGTCGAACTCTTCGGCACTGAACACGGCGCGCATGCCCTTGCCGCCGCCGCCGGCGCTGGCCTTGATCAGCACGGGGTAGCCGATGCGCGCGGCTTCACGCTTGAGCAGTGCCGGGTCTTGATCGGCACCGTGATAGCCCGGCACCAGCGGCACGCCGGCCGCTTCCATCAGCCGTTTGGACTCGGCCTTCAGGCCCATGGCCTGGATCGCGCTCGGCGGCGGGCCGATGAAGACCACGCCCGCATCGGCGCAGGCCTGGGCGAAGGCCTCGTTCTCGCTGAGAAAGCCATAGCCCGGGTGCACGGCTTCGGCGCCGCTCGCCTTGGCGGCAGCCAGGATGCGCTCCCACTGCAGGTAGGAGTCGCGCGGCGCGGGGCCGCCGATCAGCACGGCCTCGTCGCAGGCCTTGACGTGCTGGGCGTCGGCATCAGCCTCTGAATAGACCGCGACGGTCTGGATGCCGAGGCGGCGGGCGGTGGCCGCGACACGGCAGGCAATCTCGCCGCGGTTGGCGATCAGGATCTTCTTGAACATCTCTTCGTCTCCTCAACCGTCTTCTTTTGGATTCCGGATCGGGGCGCGCACCGAGCGGGGTGGGCTGCGGGCGCGCGATGAGTCGGCCGGGAATCAGTGGGTGCAGACCTGCAGCTTGGCGGCCGCCTCCGACGGCGTCAGCTCCGCTTCGGTCGCGCAGCGCATGCCCAGGCGCTCCAGCAGCGCGCGGTCCTTCTCGGCCTGCGGGTTGCTGGTGGT
>JBKBOJ010000020.1:0-43548 GCA_046294815.1 Roseateles sp.
CGCGCTGGGCAGGGCGGCGGGCGCGGCCGCCGCGTCCAGCGCCGCCTCGCCGGGCGACATGGGCGGCGCTGCCGGCGGCGTCGCGCAGGCGGTCAGCAGGGGCAGGCCGGCGAGGCTCAGCAGTTCACGGCGCTTCATACCTTGACGAACCATTGCTTGCGATACATGAACCAGGCCACCGCATACATCACCAGCACAAAGGCGATGGCATGCAGCAGCGAGGCGTTGACGGGCGCGAGCCCCGAGTCGCGCAGCGGTGCGTACAAGGCTTGGCCCAGCGAGCTGCCGTCGGCCAGCTTGATCGTGTAGAGCATCTTGGCGACGAGGCCCGACAGCGCGAACAGGAACAGCGCGTTCATGCCGAACACCACCAGCGGGTGCAGCAGCCGCGCCCAGCGCGCCCGGGCCAGCGGTTGCGGCGCGGCGTCCAGCAGCCAGTGGAAGACGGCAAACACCAGCAGCGCCCAGCCGGCCATCGCGAACACGAAGGACGGCGTCCACAGCGACTTGTTGATGGGCATCAGCCAGGCGTCCAGCACCTGGCCCAGCCACAGCGAGGTCAGGCCCCACAGCACCCAGGTCATGGTCTTCTCGGCGGGCTGCTTCGGCGAGGCGAGCCAGCCGCCCGCCGGGCCGCTCCCAAGGGCGGCTGCGCCCCCTCGGGGGGCAGGCCGCGTATCCGTGGCCGTGGGGGCCAACAAGACATAGCCGGCCAACACGCCCAGCAGCTGCGACGCGACTGCCGGCAGTGTGGACAGCAGGCCTTCCGGGTCCCAGGTCTTGGCCTGGCGCCACAGGTGGCCGTCCATCAGCTGCCGGTCCAGCCAGGCGCCCACATCCTTGCCGGGCTCCAGCACGCCGCGGTGCACCACGCCGTCGGCGTCGGGCACCGGCACGCCGAGCTGCACCGCCGAGTAACAGACCAGCAGTGCCAGCGCCCACAGCAGCACGCCGCGTGCGCCGCACCAGATGACGATGGGCGCGGCCAGCGCTGTGCACAGGCCCAGGCGCTGCAGCACGCCGGGGATGCGCACGCTGCTGAAGTCGAAGCTGGGGATGAGGTTGAGCAGCAGGCCGATGGCGATGATGATGGCGGCGCGTTTCCAGGTGGCCAGCAGCAGTGCGGTCTTGTCGGCACCGCCTTGCGCGCGGCGCGCCAGGCTGATGGTCATGGCCATGCCGGCGATGAACACGAAGAAGGGAAAGACCCAGTCCGTGAAGGTCCAGCCATGCCACTTGGCATGCAGCAGCGGGGCGTAGACATGGCCCCAGTCGCCGGGGTTGTTGACCAGCAGCATGGACGCGATCGCAAAGCCCCGGAAGGCGTCCAGAGAAAGCAATCTGTCCTTCATGCGTCGGTCTTCTTGCCGAAATCGTCGGGCACCTGGATCAGCGCCGCCATCGCGAAGCTGGGGATGGTGGCCACCAGCACCCAGACGAAGAAGGGCACGTAGCCGATCTGGTCCTGCAGCCAGCCGCTCCACATGCCGGGGACCATCATGCCCAGCGCCATGAAGCCGGTGCAGATCGCGTAGTGCGCGGTCTTCTGCGGGCCGTCGGAGACGTGGATCATGTACATCAGGTAGGCCGTGAAGCCCAGGCCGTAGCCGAACTGCTCCACCGCCAGCGCCGCGCTGATCAGCGCCAGGCTGGTTGGGTGCGTCAGCGCCAGCGCCAGGAAGGCGACGTTGGGCACGTGCATGGCCAGCACCAGCGGCCACAGCGCGCGCTTGAGCCCGACCCGCGAGATGAACCAGCCGCCTACTAGCCCGCCCAGCGTCAGCGCGGTCAGGCCCACGGTGCCGTAGGCGATGCCCACGGCCTTGGTGGACAGGCCCAGGCCGCCTTGATCGACCGGGTCCAGCAGAAAGGGTGTGGCCAGCTTCAGCAGCTGCGCCTCGGGGAAGCGGTACAGCAGCAAAAAGGCCAGCACCACAGCGATGCCGGGCTTCTTGAAGTAGCTCGCGAACACCGCGAAAAACTCCACCACCAGGTTGCGCGCGCCCGAGCGGCCCGCGCCGCGCACATCGGCCGCGGGCCTGGGCAGCACCAGCGCGTGCCAGGCCGCCAGCAGAACGAACAGCCCGCCCAGCAGCCAGAACACCCAGGTCCAGGCCTGCACGGCGCTGCCGGTGCGCTCGGTCAGCTCGCCGGCCAGGTACACCAGCCCACCCTGGCCGCCGATGTTGGCAAGGCGATAAAAGGTCGAGCGCACGCCGACGAAGGCCGCCTGCTGGTGTTGCGGCAGCGCCAGCATGTAGTAGCCATCGGCCGCGATGTCGTGCGAGGCCGACGCGAAGGCCATCAGCCAGAACACTGCCAGCGTGATCTGGAAGGCGCGCTCGGTGGGCAGGGTCAGCGCCACGCCGGCCAACGCCGCACCGACGAAAAACTGCAGCACCGTCACCCACAGCCGTTTGGTGCCGAACAGCTCGGCCAGCGGCGACCACAGCGGCTTGATGACCCAGGGCAGATAGAGCCAGCTGGTGTAGAGCGCGATGTCGGTGTTCGAGAAGCCCAGGTTCTTGTACATGACGACCGACAAGGTCATCACGACGACATAGGGGATGCCCTGGCCGAAATAGAGGCTGGGTATCCAGATCCAGGGGGAGCGATTCATGCCGACAGCGCGCGGCTCAGGCTGCCATCGGCCGCATCAAGCAAGGCCCGCGCCTCGTCGGCCGGGATGCCGCGCTTGAGCATCACCACCGCGGTCTTCACGTGGTGGTCGCATTGCGCCAGCGCCGCCTGGGCGTCGGCTTCGCTCGCGCCGCAGGCGCGCACCGTCAACGCCAATGCGCGCTTGACCAGCTTGGCGTTGGTGGCTTTCAGGTCCACCATCAGATTGCCGTAGACCTTGTTCAGCCGCACCATCAGCGCCGACGAGAAGCTGTTCAGCGCGATCTTCTGCGCGGTGCCGGCCTTCAGCCGCGTGCTGCCGGAGATGACCTCGGGGCCGGTGTCCAGCGTGATGCCGATGTGGGCCTGCTCTGTGACCGGCGCGCCGGGGTTGTTGGCAAAGCCGATGGTCAGCGCACCGGCTGCGCGGGCGGCCTCCATCGCGCCGAGCACGTAGGGCGTGCGCCCGCTGGCGGCCAGCAGCAGGGCCACGTCGTTGGGGCCAGGCTGCAGCGCGGCCAGGTCGGCCGCGCCCTGCGCACGGTCGTCCTCGGCGCCCTCGACGGCGACGAACATGGCCTGCGTGCCGCCGGCGATGAGGGCCACCGCGCGCTCGCGCGGCCACGAGAAGGTCGGGTAGAGCTCGACGCTGTCCAGCACGCCCAGGCGCCCCGAGGTGCCGGCGCCGGCATACAGCAGCCGCCCGCCCGCCCGGATGCGCGGCAGCGCCGCGTCGACGGCCGCGGCCAGCTGCGGCGCGGCGGCCTTCACGGCCGCGACGGCGGCGTTCTGGTCGTCGATGAAGGCCTCCAGCAGCGCCGGCGTGGCGTAGCTGTCCAGGTCGGGGTGGCGGGTGCTCGGGGTTTCGGTGTTCAGCATAAGACGCGGCAGCGCAGCCGCCGCACTCTAGCTGCTGGCGCCGCCGGCTGGCGAATGCCGCGGGGCTTCGCGCCCATAACGTCAGGTAATCAGAATCAGCACGCCGGTTGTAAGGAATGCCCCGCTTCGCCCGACGCAGTCGGGCCTGCCAATGCGTCAACAGGCGCTTGGCCGGTGCTCATCCCAACCCCTCCGCAGGAGACTCCCATGAATGCTTCCATGAAGACCGGCCTCGGCATTGCCGCCGCCGCCGCCGCGCTGTTCGCCACCGCCGTGCCCACCACCGCCGCCGCCGCGGACGGCATGGTCAAGTGCTCCGGCGTCAACAGCTGCAAGGGCACGTCCGAATGCAAGACCGCCAAGAGCGGCTGCAAGGGCCAGAACAGCTGCAAGGGCCAGGGCTGGGTGCACAAGAAGTCGGCCGAGGAGTGCACCAAGGCGGGCGGTCAGGTGGAGAAGTAAGACCATCGCCTACCGACTCCTCCGGCCGCTCAAGGGGGCGCACTGCGTGGTCCTGCACAGTCCGTTCCGCCAGTGCCGCCGGAGGTGGCGCGCGTGCCTGCAGCACCGCGCCGGTTGTTTTGGCTGCCATGAATCACATCCAAGGCTTCGGCCTGGGCCTGCGTGTGGAGCATTACGCCGCCTTTGAGGCCGGCGTCGATGCCGCCGTGAGGCCCGACTGGCTGGAGATCATTTCCGAGAACTACCTGGTGCCAGGCGGCCCGCCGCTGGCGCACCTGGAGCGCATCCGCGCCGATTACCCGCTGGTCATGCACGGCGTGTCGCTGTCCATCGGCGGCACCGAGCCGCTGGACCTGGCGTATCTGCGCGAGCTGAAAGGCCTCGCGGACCGGTTGCAGCCCGGCTGGGTGTCCGACCACCTGTGCTGGAGCGCCGACGCGCACAGCCAGCTGCACGACCTGCTGCCGCTGCCGCTGACGCGCGCTGCGCTCGGCCATGTGGCCAGCCGCATCGCGCAGGTGCAAGACCTGCTGGGCCGGCCCCTGGTGCTGGAGAACGTGTCCAGCTATGTGCGCTTCGCGGCCGACGAGATGACCGAGTGCGACTTCATCGTTGAGCTGCTCCAGGCCAGCGGCGCCGAGCTGCTGCTGGACGTCAACAACGTCTACGTGTCGGGCCGCAACCATGGCTTCGATCCGCTCGACTACCTGAACGCCATCCCCGCGGGCCTGGTGCGCCAGATCCACCTGGCCGGCCACGAGGACCGCGGCGACATCGTCATCGACACCCACGACCACCCGGTGCGCGACGAGGTGTGGGCGCTGTACGCGCATGCGCTGCAGCGCTTCGGCCGCGTGCCGACGATGATCGAGCGCGACGACCACATCCCGCCGCTGCCCGAGCTGCTGGCCGAACTGGGCCGGGCCCGCGCCCTCTCCGCCCTCTCATGAGCTCACTCGCACTGCAACAACGCCGTCTCGCTGCCGCCATCCGCGACGGCGCCGACCCTGGCGACCTGCTGGCCGGCGACGGCGCCGTGGGCCTGCAGGTCTACCGCCATGCCTACCGCGCGCGGCTGACCGAGGCGCTGGCCGACAACTGCACCGTGTTGGCGCGCGCGCTGGGTGATGAGGCCTTCGATGCGCTGGCCCGGGCCTACATCACCGCGCACCCCAGCGGCCACCCGTCCATCCGCTGGTTTGGCCACCAACTGGCCGACTTCATGGCCCAGGCCGATGAAGCGCTCGTGCCGCATGCCAGCCTGGTGGACTTTGCGCGCATGGACTGGGCCCTGCGAAGCGCCTTCGATGCCGCCGACGCGCCGCTGCTGGAGCCGGCCGCGCTCGCCGCGCTGAGTCCCGACGACTGGGCGGGCCTGCGGCTGCGTCTGCACCCCAGTGTGCAGCTCGTCGCGCTGGGTCATGCCATCGAACCCGGCTGGCGCAGCTTGCGCGAGTGGCAGCCCGAGTCCGGTGCCGACGCACCGGCGGTGGACGAGCCGACGCCGCATGCACACCTGCTGCTGGCCTGGCGCCAGGGCCTGGAGACGCGCTGGCGCTCGCTGGCGCCACTGGAGGCCGAGCTGCTGCAGGCCGTCGCCGATGGCGAGCCGTTTGCGCGGCTGTGCGAGCGCGCCGGCACCGCGCCGGCCGTCGTCGCCGCGCTGCAGCAGTGGCTGGCCGACGGCCTGCTGCGTGCGCCTTGACCGAGCGGGCCGACAGGGCTTCTCGGCTTGGCTATCCTGCGCCCATCCCATCACCGAGGCACCCCACCATGTCCCGTCTGCTGACCGCGCTGCTCACGGCCCTGCTCATCCCATCCGCCCATGCCGCGCTGGCCGTCGGCGCGCCGGCGCCCGACTTCAGCGCCGAGGCCGCCGTGGGCGGCCAGCCCTTCAAGTTCAACCTCGCTGAGGCGCTGAAGAAGGGCCCGGTGGTGCTGTACTTCTATCCCAAGGCCTTCACCAGCGGCTGCACGGTGGAGGCCCACCAGTTCGCTGAGGCCACCGACAAGTTCAAGGCCCTGGCCAACACCACCGTCATCGGCATGTCCAACGACAACATCGACACACTGAGAAAATTCAGCGTCGAGGCCTGCCGCAACAAGTTTGCCGTCGCGGCCGACCCGGCCGGCAAGGTCATCCGGGCCTATGACGTGGAGCTGAAGATGGTGCCGGGCACCATGGCCGACCGCGTCTCCTACCTGATCGCCCCAGACGGCAAGGTTGCCGCCGTGCACGCCAGCATGAACCCCGACGGCCACATCGACGCGATGCTCAAGGCCGCCGAGAAGCTCAAGAAGTGATCGCCGCGCTGCTGGGCGCCAGGCGGCCAGCACTGACGTTTCACCATCGCAGTGCTGCACGCCCCTGACGGGGTGGGCGAGCTGTGTTCCGGTGCTGGGCTCCCTGCAGCGCCGCTCCCGTCGGCGGAGCAAGACCAGGAAGTCCGCGGTCGCCCTGTGCTTGGGCCTGTATTGGCTGACCCGCTGATCTTCCACCGTGGTGCGGTGACCCTCCAGCGTCCAGCGCGCTGACAGCAAGGCCTGGCCCTGTGGCGGGCCGGGGCGCAGACCGTCCGGCGCGCCGCCGCGGCAGATGCGCAATTCGTCGCTTGCCATGGCCGGCGGCACCACTAGCATGGGGGCCAACAAGGAGACGAACATGGACCTTGCGACCTGGATGCGCAATTTCACGATCCGTACCCGCATGCATGGCGCCATCGCCTTGGTGCTGCTGATGTTTGCCGCGCTGGGCCTGACCGGCCTGCTGGGCGGCCGCGAGCTGATGGCGCTGAACCTCGAAGTCACGACGCATTCGATGCGCGACCTGCAGCAGCTCAGCGCCATGCGCCAGGGCCTGGCGGACGTGCGGCTGGAAGAGAAGCAGATGGTCATCGCCTACGAGGACACCGAGCAGGTCAAGCAGTTCCGCGCCCGCTGGGACGCAGCGGTGCAGCGGCTGGTGACGGCGTTGCAGGCCATGCAGGACGCGGCTCAGCCCGACAACCGCGCCGTGGCCGCCGAGGCGTTGAAGTTCCTGCAGGACTACCGCAGCGGCGCGCAGCCGGTGTTGAACCAGATCGAGGCCGGCGGCTTCGACACCGCGCGGGTGGCAGACCGCATGCTGAACCGATCCAAGGCGGCCATGGTCGAGATCGAGAAGCGCGTGGAGGCGCTGGCCCAGCTCATCAATGGGCAGGCCAAGGCCAGCGAGGCGGCGTTCAACGCCGAGATCCGCCGCATCGCCTGGCGCTCGGCGGCGGTGCTGGTCATCGTCATGCTGCTGGTCGTGCCGCTGACGCTGATCAACTCGCACACCATCACCAGCCCCATGCGCTATGCCAGCATGTTGGCGCAGTCCATCGCGGGCGGCGACCTGAACAACGCGGTGCGCATCGTGGGCCGGGACGAGGCGTCTGACCTGCTGCGCGCGCTGGACGCGATGCAGACCAGCCTGCGCGAGCTGGTCAGCCAGGTCAAGACCTCGGCGCTGAGCATAGAGACCGCCAGCGGCGAGGTGGCCGCGGGCAACCAGGACTTGAGCCAGCGCACCGAACAGGCGGCCTACAGTCTGCAGCAGACCACCAGCGCGATGGACGAGCTGACCAGCGGCGTGCGCCACGGCGCCGACGCCGCCGGCAAGGCCCGCGAGCTGGCCGAGGGCGCGGCCGAGGTGGCGCGGCGCGGCGGCCAGGAGGTGGCCAAGGTGGTCAGCACCATGGACCAGATCAACGAGAGCTCGCGGCGCATCGGCGACATCGTGGGCCTGATCGACAGCATTGCCTTCCAGACCAACATCCTGGCGCTGAACGCGGCGGTCGAGGCGGCGCGCGCCGGCGAGCAGGGGCGCGGCTTCGCAGTCGTCGCCGGCGAGGTGCGCGCGCTGGCCCAGCGCTCGGCCGAGGCGGCACGCGAGATCAAGACACTGATCGCCGCCAGCGTCGAGCGCGCCGATGCTGGCGCCCGCCTGGTGCAGCAGGCGGGCCAGACCATGCACGAGATCGTGGACCATGCGCAGAAGGTCAGCGACATGATTGGCGAGGTGGCCGCCGGCGCGGCCGACCAGAGCGCGCGCATCGTCAAGATCAACAGTGCCGTCACGCAGCTGGAGACCATGACCCAGCAGAACGCGGCGCTGGTGGAGCAATCCGCCGCAGCGGCCGACAGCCTGCGTCAGCAACTGCAGCTGCTGACGGGGGCGGTGGCGCAGTTCAGGTTTTAGAATGCAGGTCACAGCGCCGATTTGTTCCGGATTGCGGGCGCTCTACAAATGCCGCTAAACAGGGCGCTCCGGTCGACCGGCGTCCCGCAAGTGGCGCCGGTTTTTGTTTTCTGGAGTGGGCCATGACGGGCCGTAGCGTCGGCGACGTGTCGCCGCAGAGTTTTCATTTCGACCAGCCGCTGCCGCTGCGCAGCGGCGCCAGCCTGGCGGCCTACGACCTGATGGTCGAGACCTATGGCCAGCTGAACGCGGAGCGCAGCAACGCGGTGCTGGTCTGCCATGCGCTGAACGCCAGCCACCATGTGGCCGGCACCTATGCGGGCCAGGCCAAGAGCGAGGGCTGGTGGGACAACCTCGTCGGCCCCGGCAAACCGCTGGACACCGACAAGTTCTTCGTCATCGGCATCAACAACCTGGGCTCCTGCTTCGGCTCCACCGGGCCCATGCACGTGAACCCGGCCACCGGCCGGGCCTGGGGCGCGGACTTCCCCGTCGTCACCGTGCAGGACTGGGTGGACGCGCAGGCCCGCGTCGTCGAGCGCCTGGGCATCACGCAGCTGGCGGCCGTGCTGGGGGGCAGTTTGGGCGGCATGCAGGCGCTGGACTGGGCGCTGCGCTACCCCGAGCGGCTGGCGCACTGCATCGCCATCGCGACGGCGCCCAACCTGTCGGCACAGAACATCGCCTTCAACGAGGTGGCGCGCCGCGCCATCGTGACCGACCCGGACTTCCATGGCGGCCACTACTACGCCCACGGCGTAGTGCCCAAGCGCGGCCTGCGGGTGGCGCGCATGATCGGCCACATCACCTATCTCTCCGACGACGTGATGGCCGAGAAGTTTGGCCGCGAGCTGAAAACCGGCGCCCTCGGCTATTCGACACAGGACATCGAGTTTCAGATCGAGAGCTACCTGCGCTACCAGGGTGACAAGTTCAGCGACTACTTCGACGCCAACACCTATCTGCTGATCACGCGTGCGCTGGACTACTTCGACCCTGCGGCGGAGCACGGCGGCGACCTCAGCCGCGCGTTCTCGGCGGCGCGCGCCAAGTTCCTGATTGCCAGCTTCACGACCGACTGGCGCTTCTCGCCGGCCCGTTCGCGCGAGATCGTCAAGGCGCTGCTCGACAACCGGCTGGACGTGTCCTATGCCGAGATCGATGCGCCGCATGGCCACGACGCTTTCCTGCTCGACGACCCGCGCTATCACGGCGTGCTGCGGGCCTATTTCGAGCGCATTGCCGACGGGCTACGGCGGCCTGCCGGCGTCGCGTCGAAGGGGGGGGTGGTATGAGCTTCGACCCGGCGATTGCGGCGCTGGTGCCGCCCGGCTCGCACGTGCTGGACCTGGGCTGCGGCACCGGCGAGCTGCTGGAGCACCTCATCAGGCACAAGGGCTGTAGCGGCTATGGCGTGGAGCTGGACGATGCCAACGTGCTGGCCTGCGTGAAGCGCGGCGTCAACGTCATCCAGCGCAACCTGGAGGAAGGCCTGTCCATCTTCGAGGACCAGAGCTTTGACGTCGTGCTGCAGCTGGAGACCCTGCAGCATCTGCGCAATGCCGAGGCCATGCTCAAGGAGACGGCGCGCGTGGGCAAGATCGGTATCGTCAGCTTCCCGAACTTCGCGCACTGGCGCAATCGGCTGCAGGTGCTGGTGGGGCGCATGCCCGTCACCAAGGCGCTGCCTTACCAGTGGTACGACACGCCCAACATCCGCGTCGGCACCTTTGCCGATTTCGGCGTGCTGGCGCGCAAGAACCGGCTCAAGATCCTGGACAGCTTCGGACTGCAAGACGGCGAGGTGGTGCGCACGCTGCCCAACCTGCTGGCGAGCATGGCGGTGTTCAAGTTTGAGAGGGAATAGAGCCCCGGGTCCAGATCGCCGCTGGCGCGACCCTGACGGCCGCTGATGGCTGCGCTGCATGGCGCACCGGCCTCGTCGTGCAGCTCGAGCGGCAAACTGCCGCGGCCGGTTGTGTGCCCATGCCGTGGCGGCCTTCAGCTCGGCGGCAGTGGGGCCGCCGCAGCCGGGCCGTCGTGTTCTCCGATCAGCGCCTGGCTGTGCCGCCGCTGCTGGCAGTCGTCGCTGCAGCAGACGCGGTTGCGGCCTTCGGCCTTGGCGCGGTAGAGGGCGCGGTCGGCTTCGCGGTAGAGCCGCTCCAGCTCGGCCGGCATGCGGGCCGCGCAGCAGGCCACGCCGAAGCTGGCGGTGGCGTGGATCGTGCCGCCGCAGGGCAGTGCAATGGGCGTGGTGGCCAGCGTCTGGCGCAGGCGCTCGGCCAGCTGCTCTGCTTCGTCGGGCCGGCAGTCGGCCGCCAGCACGACGAACTCCTCGCCACCGTGGCGGGACAGCAGCTCGCCCTGGCGCACCTGCGCGCGTGCCAGCTCGGCCACGGCGCGCAGCACCGCGTCGCCGGCCGGGTGGCCGTGCTGGTCGTTGATGCGCTTGAAGTGGTCCAGGTCGAAGACGATCAGCGCCACCGGCCAGCCGTGGCGGCGCGCCTGGGCCAGCAGCTCGGCGGCCCGCTCGGCGAAGGCGCGGCGGTTGGGCAGGCCGGTCAGGAAGTCGGTGTCGCTGGCCACCCGCAGCTGCGCGATCAGCTGCTCGCGCTCGGCCTCCAGCGCACGGCCGCGTGCGGTGGCGTCGTGCAGTGCGGCGACGGCGCGCTGCAAGTCCCCAATCTCGTCGTCCCGCGTGGGGGGCGGCAGCACGGCGCCAGGGTCGTGGCCTTGCGTGATGGCGTTCATCGCGCGGGTGCTTTGCAGCAGCGGCTGCAGTACGCGGTGGCGGATCAGCAGGAACACGCTCAGTTCGATACCCAGCACGGCCAGGCCCAGTGCGGCGTTGACGGCCATGCGTTGGCGCGCCTCGGCGACGCGTTCGGCGGCGGACGTGCGCGCGGCCTCGAACAGCGTGTCGCGCAGCGCGACGATGCTTTTCATCGGTGGCACGTAGCGCGCGACGAAGGCGGCCGAGTCCAGGCCATAAGGGCGGCCGTCCAGGCCGCGCTCGGTCAGCTCGCGGATGAAGGGCAGGCCGGTGCCGAAGTAGCGCGCCTCCATGTCGGCGATGGCAGCCAGCAGTGGCGCGCCGGCGCGGCTGACGCGGGCCTGCACGCTGATGAGCTTGCGCAGCTGCTCGATGCGGCCGGTCAGCAGTGCGATCTCGCGCTGCTCGAAGCGTCCCAGCGGCAGCTGCGTGGCCAGCGGCGTTGTGAACTGCGACCCCAGCCGCCCGGCGTACTCGCGCAGCTCGGCCGCATACCGCGCGCCCACCAGCGGCATGGCCAGCTCCGGGTAGACGGCTTCCGCCGCGGAGGACAGCGTGGTGACCGCCGTCAGCACGGTGTCGATGACGGCGAACATCTGGTCGATGGGCTCGCGCGTGAGGCGTTGGCCGGGGGCGCTGCGCAGCGCATGGGGCAGGGCGGCCACGCGGTCCACCTCGACGCGCGCGCGGGCCAGTTCGGCGCGCGCCTGGAGCAGCTCGCCCCGGGCCACCAGCGAGGCGGCGTCGTCGGAGTCGGCCAGCGCCGCCAGCGCCGCGTCGAATGACGCGTCGGTGACGCGGCGAAACTCCTGCAGCCGGGCGCGCTTGGCGGGGGCCGCGGGTTCGGTGTCGTTCAGCACCGGGATGGCGGGCCCACGCTCGGCCGAGGCCTTTTCGGCGACCTGCATCGCCAGGTAGGCGCGCTGCATCACCGCCAGACCCAGCTCGGCCGCGCGGACGCTGCGCCAGTCGCCCCAGACGGAGCGCAGCAGCAACGCCGTCACCAGTGCCAGCAGCAGGCCGGTGGTGAGCGGGAAGAGGCGGGTGAGTCGCATGGGCGGATGGCCATTATGGGAGCGCCTAAACTGGCCGATCGTGCCACAAGCGCCTGCGCACCAGCTTGCCCCCCGGGACCGGACTGAGCCCGATCCGCCCCCGAGGGGGCAAGAAAACTTGGGGCGGTCCTGTTTCCTTAAGAGGAGCCTGTCATGAACGCACGTGACCCCAGCCTGCCGCTGCAAGCCGACGAGGCGAGCGCGTTGGGCCGTTTTGCCGAACGCGTGTGGGACGAGGAGATCGTCCCCGCGCTGATGGACTACATCGCCATTCCGGCCAAGAGCCCGATGTTTGACGCCGACTGGGCGGCCAACGGCCACATCGAGAAGGTGCTCACGCAGGCCGCGGCCTGGGTGGAGAGCAAGAAGGTGGCGGGGCTGACGCTGGAGGTGGTGCGCATCCCCGGCCGCACGCCGGTGATCTTCTTCGAGGTGCCGGCCACCAAGCCCGGCAGCGACGACACCATCGTGCTGTACGGCCACCTGGACAAGCAGCCCGAGTTCAGCGGCTGGCGCACCGACCTGGGCCCGTGGACGCCCAAGTACGAGAACGGCCTGCTGTACGGCCGCGGCGGCGCGGACGACGGCTATGCGGTCTACGCGTCGCTGACGGCTATTCAGTCGCTGGATCAGCTCGGCATCCCGCGGCCGCGCTGCGTCGGCCTGATCGAGACCTGCGAGGAAAGCGGCAGCTTCGACCTGCCCGCCTATCTAGACCTGCTCAAGCCCCGCCTGGGCAATGTCTCCCTCGTCGTCTGCCTGGACTCCGGTGCCGGCAACTACGAGCAGCTGTGGCTGACGACCTCGCTGCGCGGCATGGTGTCGGGCGTTTTGCGCGTGGAGGTGCTGACCGAGGGCATCCACAGCGGCGATGCGTCGGGTGTCGTGCCTTCGTCCTTCCGCATCCTGCGCCAGGTGCTGGACCGGCTGGAGGACAGCAAGACCGGTCGCCTGCTGCCCGAGAGCTTCCACTGCGAGATTCCTGGCGCACGGCTGGAGCAGGCGAAAGCGACCGCGGCCATCCTGAAGGACGAGGTCTACAAGCGCATGCCCTGGGCCTGCGGCGCGGACGGCGACCCGGTGTTGCCGGTGACCACCGACCCAGTCGAGGTGCTGCTGAACCGAACCTGGCGACCGACGCTGTCGGTGGTCGGCGCCGAGGGCTTCCCGGAGCTGAAGAACGCCGGCAATGTGCTGCGGCCCTACACGGCCTTCAAGCTCTCCTTGCGCCTGCCGCCGCTGGTGGACGGCAACGAGGCAGCGCTCAAGCTGAAGGCGCTGCTGGAGGACAACGCGCCCTACAACGCCAAGGTCACGTTCACGCCCGACGGCCGGGCTGGTGCCTTCGGTGCGACCGGCTGGAACACGCCCGAGCTGTCGCCCTGGCTCAGCCAGGCGCTGAACGACGCCAGCCTGGCGCAGTTCGGCGCGCCGGTGGGCTACATCGGCCAGGGCGGCACCATCCCGCTGATGAGCATGCTGCAAAAGGGCTTCCCGGGCGCGCAGATGATGGTCTGTGGCGTGCTGGGCCCCAAGAGCAATGCGCACGGGCCCAACGAGTTCCTGCACGTGCCCTACGGCAAGCGGCTGACCGCCGCCGTCGCGCAGGTGATGGCCGCCCACCCCTAGGAGCCCTCACGCCCGCTCCGACAACTGCGACCCGACCATCCTCACGGCGGGCGAGCCGCTGGACGCGAACGACGCCGCGGCCTGCGCGACCCGTCCGTGATCAGCGCAGGCTGAAGCCCAGCTCGAAGAACTCGGGAAAGCGCTGTTCCATCGCGCGCTTCAGCGGCCCGAAGGCGATGTAGCGGTTGGCCGTCTTGACGATGTAGGCCAGCAGCCGGCGCTCTTCGGCGTGGCCCTGGCCCAGCCACGCAAGGTGGTGGCGCAGCGCGCTCCATTCCAGCCGGCGCCAGTACTCGCCGAAGTCGGCGGCCAGCGCGTCGTCGAGCTGACCGGCGGCGCGGCAGGCCTCCCAGTGGCGCACGGCCCAGTCGATCTCCTGGGCCTCATCCCAGGCCAGCTCGGGCGGGCGCAGCAGTGCGGCCAGCGCGTCGGTCGCGCTGCCCTGCGGTGCATCGGCCAGCAGGCGTTGCAGCACCGCGTCCAGACCGTCGGGGGCGATGCGGGCCAGGCCGGCGCGCAGCAGCGCGGCGTCGGCCGGAGCTGGCGCAGGTGGCCGCGCGCGTAGCTCGGCGCAGGCGGCGCGCATCAGCGCGTCGGCCCGGGACGGGTCGGCCTGCAGCGCCGCCAGCAGTTCGGCATTCAGTGGGGTCATGGAAAAAGGCCTCGTGGATAATGAAATTTTAAGAAGCCGGCCCCGGCACTCCGCCCTCGTCCCGAGCTCTCGCTGCCAGTTCTGCCGCCCGTGCCGCGCTCGTCGTCCATCCCCCGCCCCCTTCTGCTACCCGCCCTGCTCGCCCTGGCCTTCGGAGCCTGCGGCCCGCTGCTGGCGCAGACGGCGCCGTCCGATGAGGACCTGGCGCTCAAGAGCAGCCGCCGGCTGGCGATGCCCACGCGCACCAGCGGCAAGGCGGCGCTGGCCATCAGTGCGACCAAGATCACCGCGCAGACCGAACAGCGCGCCGAGGCCGAGGGCGCGGTGGAGCTGCGCTATGGCGAGGTGCTGCTGAACGCCGACAAGCTGAGCTACGGCGTCGTGGACGACTTCGCACGGGCCGAGGGCAATGTGCGCATCAAGCACAACGGCAACATCTTCACCGGCCCGCTGCTGCAGCTCTACGTCAGCCGCTTCGAGGGCGAGTTCCTGACGCCCAGCTTCTTCCTTGCGGCCACCGGTGGCGCCGGCAAGGCGCAGGTCGTGCGCTTCCACGACAGCGAGCACCTCAGTGCGACGGCCGCCCGCTACAGCAGCTGCCCGGCGCTGGACGAGCAGGAGCCGGCCTGGCAGATCTCGGCCAAGGAGCTGCGCCTGGACCTGGCCGGCAACGAGGGCCAGGCCGAGGCGGCGGTGCTGCGCTTCCTGGGCGTGCCGCTGCTGGCCGCGCCCGCCCTGAGCTTTCCGCTCAGCTCGGCGCGCAAGTCGGGCTGGCTGCCACCCAATATTTTCCTGGACAACCGCAGCGGCTTCGAGTTCGGCGTGCCCTATTACTGGAACATCGCGCCGCAGCGCGATGCGACGGTCACGCCCTTCGTCATGACCAAGCGCGGTGTGGGTGTGGACAGCGAGTTCCGCTACCTGGAGCCGGGCCATGCCGGACGCATCAATCTGGACCTGCTGCCGGGCGACCGCGTGTTTGGCCGTTCGCGCTGGGGCCTGAAGCTGCACGGCGACGGCAAGCTGGGCGACTGGCGCTACCGGATCGACAGCGAGCGCGTGTCCGATGACGATTACTGGAAGGACTTGTCGCGCCGCGTCGAGAGCCAGACGCCGCGGCTGCTGGCCGGCGACTTCAGCTTGCAGCGCCAGCGCGAGCTGTCCTGGGGCGTCATCGACACCTATGCGCGCGTGCAGCGCTGGCAGACGCTGCAGGGCGCGGACGTGCTGGCCCGGTTCGACTCGCCCTACCAGCGCAGCCCGCAGGTGGGCGTGCGCGTGACGACGGCGGCCGACGAGGCGGTGCTGGACAGCTTCCGCCCCTGGGGCCGCAAGGCGCGGCTGGAGGGCGGGCTGGAGCTGGAATACAACCAGTTCACGCTGCCGGGCTCGGCGCTGCCGGGCCAGGCCCGCGGCGGCGCGCGCGTGCATGCGCTGGGCCATGTGTCGGCACCGTTGGGCGGCGAGGCCTGGTGGTTCATTCCGCGGCTGTCCGTCAATGCCGCCGCCTACGCGCTGGAGCGTCCGCTGGACGACGGCCGGCGCCGGCTCAGCCGCGTCATTCCGACGCTGAGCGTGGACCATGGCTGGGTGTTCGAGCGCGACACCAAGCTGTTCGGCCGGCCCATGCGCCAGAGCCTGGAGCCGCGCGTGCTTTACGTGAACACGCCGCTGCGCGAGCAGAGCCACCTGCCGCTGTTCGACGCTGCGCCCAAGGACTTCAATTTCGACTCCATCTACACCGACAACCAGTTCTCGGGCGTGGACCGGGTGTCGGACCTGCACGCCATCAGCGTCGGTGCGACCAGCCGCTGGGTCAGCACGGCACAGGGCGAGGAACTGCTGCGCATCGGCGCAGTGCAGCGCTTCCTGTTGCGCGACCAGCGCATCACGCCCGACGGTCAGCCCGTCACGCAGCGCTTCTCCGACCTGCTGCTGGCCGCCGCCGCCCACCTGGACGAGCGCTGGTGGGCCGAGAGCACACTGGAGTTCAACCCCGAGACGCGGCGCTCGGTGCGCTCGGTCGTGCGGGCGCGCTACTCGCCGGGTGCGTTCAAGACCACCAGCGTCGCCTACCGGCTGGCGCGCGGCCAGAGCGAGCAGCTTGAATTCGCCTGGCAGTGGCCCATCTATGGTCAGCCAGTCAGCTCGCGCGGCGCGCACAGCAAGAGCTGCAGCGGTGCCTGGTATAGCGCAGGCCGCGTGCAGTACTCGCTGCGCGACCGGCGCCTGACGGACTCGGTGGCCGGTTTCGAGTACGACGCCGGCTGCTGGCTGCTGCGCTTCGGCCTGGAGCGGCTGTCCACCGGCCGGGCCGAGACCAACACCCGCTTCATGCTGCAGCTGGAGCTGGTGGGCCTGAGCCAGCTGGGCTCCAATGCGCTGAAGGTCTTGAAGGACAATGTGCCCGGTTACCGCAGGCTGAGCTCCGACCGCTCGGCGAGTTCAGACTTCCTACCATGATGCATCGCCTCGTTCCCTCCTTTCTGACCGTGACGCTGGCCCTGGCGACATCGATGGCCTCGGCCCAGACGCCCACGCTGCAGCCGGGGGACTACATCGCCGCGGTCGTCAACCAGGACGTCGTCGCCGCCAGCGAGGTCGTCGCGCGCACCGAGCGGCTGCGTCAGGAGGCCCGCCAGCGCGGCGAGGTCATGCCCGAGACGGCGGGGCTGCGCAAGCAGGCGCTGGAGGCGCTGATCGAGGAGCGCGTGCTGGTCACCCATGCGCGCGAGAACGGCCAGCGCGTCGACGAGGCCGAGCTGGATCGTGTGGTGGCCAACGTGGCGGCCCAGAACAAGCTGACCATGGCCCAGCTGCTGGAGCGGCTCAAGCAGGACGGCATTGACTACAAGAGCTTCCGCGAGAACCTGCGCGACCAGCTGATGACGGAGCGGGTGCGCGAGCGCGAGGTGCAGGGCCGCATCCGCATCACCGACGCCGAGGTGGACGCATGGCTGGACAAGCGCCGCCAGGCGCTGGAGCAGAGCGGCCAGATCAACCTGGCGCAGGTGCTGGTCACCGTGCCCGAGGGGGCTGCACCGAGCGTGGTCGCCGAGCGCCGTGCGGTGGCCGAGGCCGCGCTGGCGCGCATCCAGGCCGGCGAGGACTTCGCCAAGGTGGCGCGTGAGGTCTCCGAGGACGGCAACAAGGCGCGCGGCGGCGAGATCGGCATGCGCCCGGCCGACCGCCTGCCCGACATCTTCGTGGCGGCCGTCAAGAACCTGAAGTCCGGCCAGGTCGCGCCTGAACTGCTGCGCTCCGGCGCGGGCTTTCACATCCTCAAGGTGATCGAGCGCCAGGGCGCCGCGTCGCTGACCCAGAGCGTGCAGACGCGCGCCCGTCACATCCTGCTGCGCCCCTCGGCCCAACTGACTGCCGAGGTCGCCGCGCGCCGGCTGGCCGAGTTCAAACGGCAGATCGAGTCCGGACAGGCCAAGTTCGAGGAACTGGCCAAGGCCTATTCCGAGGACGGCAGCGCCGAGGCGGGCGGTGACCTGGGTTGGATGGGCGCCGGTGGCTTTGTGCCCGAGTTCGAGGAGGCGATGAACGCACTGCCCATCGGCGGCATCTCGCAGCCCGTGCTGTCGCGCTTCGGCGTGCACCTGATCCAGGTCATGGAGCGCCGCACCGTCGAGGTCGACATGAAGCAACTGCGCGACCAGGCGCGTGCCGCCCTGCGCGAGCAGAAGTACGACGAGGCCTATCAGGAATGGGTCAAGGACTTGCGCGCCAAGGCCTTCGTTGAAGTCCGCGAATGGCAGGACTGAGCCGCGCGCTGGGGTGGGCATGAAGCCCCACATCCCGCGAAAGCGCTTCGGTCAGCATTTCCTGACCGACACAGCGCTGATCGACGCCATCGTCGACCTCATCGACCCGCAGGACGGCCAGACGCTGGTGGAGATCGGGCCCGGCCTGGGTGCGATGACGCTGCCGCTGCTGGCGCGTATTCCCAAGGGTTCCGTGCCGCTGACCGTCATCGAGCTGGACCGCGACCTGGCCGCGCGGCTGCGCAAGCGCGACGACGTCGAGGTCATCGAGTCGGACGTGCTGAAGGTCGACTTCCGCGCGCTCAGCGTCGCCAAGGGCGCCAGGCTGCGGGTGGTGGGCAATCTGCCCTACAACATCTCCACGCCCATCCTGTTCCATCTGCTGGACGCGGTCGACGTCGTCGTCGATCAGCACTTCATGCTGCAGAAGGAAGTCGTGGACCGCATGGCCGCGGCACCGGGCAGCAAGGACTACGGGCGCCTGTCCGTCATGCTGCAGTGGCGCTATGACATCGAGTCGGTGCTGGACGTACCGCCCGAGGCCTTCGACCCGCCGCCGCGCGTGGACTCGGCCATCGTGCGCATGCTGCCGCTCAAGACCGCGCCGGCGCTGGATGCGGAGCTGCTGGGCGAACTGGTGGCCAGCGCCTTCTCGCAACGCCGCAAGCTGCTGCGCCACAGCCTGGGCCGCTGGCTGACCGAGCGCGGCTACACGGGTCGCTTCGACCTGCAGCGCCGGGCCGAGGAAGTGCCGGTTGACGAGTTCGTCGCGCTCGCGCTGGAAATAAAAACGGGACCCTGAGGTCCCGTTCTTCGATGCGCCGACGCCTCAAGCGGCGTTGAGCCACATCGAGGTATCGAAGGCGCTGCACATCATCGGCATGTTCATGCCGAAATTGGGGTTGCCAATCGTCGACTTTGTGCTCTTGGCAGGCTTTTCAACCACCGGGGCCACCTCAGCAGCCCGCTCCCATGACCCGTTTTCTTGGGAGCGGGCTACTGAAAAGAATAGAAACACCGGAATGGCACCTTGCGGTCGGCCCAGTAGTCGGCGGTGTCGCGGAAGACATCCAGCAATTGCTCACGCGCCTCGCGGTCGAAGCGCGCGTTGTCGGGCAACTGCTCCAGCACCACCACGAAGCCGGGCTGCTTGCCCGCCTTGTGGACGAGGTCGGTCATGCAGTCATGCAGGGCGTCCAGGTTTTTGCCGAAATGCGCCGGAAACAGGAATGCCTGGGCGATCCCTTCCAGGACCTCCTGCTTGGACTGCGCCTGCGACAGGTTCGCGTACAGAAAATGCTGGCCCGCCTCTTGAGCGGCCTGCATCAAGTCCTCGACTCGGTAGGCCCTTATGGCCTGCACGATATTGGGACGGACGGTCTGCAAAAGCATGGTCGCGTTCCTCCTTTCAAGTCACAAAACTGCCAAAACTCGCGTGTGCCCGACGTTCACCGCGCCGCTTGGGCGCGGACGCGCTTGAAGCTGGCATAGTGATCGTCGGTGTAGTAACAGACCTCGGGCGTGGTGGGCGGCACGCCACCGCAGATGAGGCGGCGGGCGCCGCGGTCGCGCGCGCCAGGAGTGTTGACCGTGTACTCGCGATAAAAGCCGCGAGCCTTGCGGGGAAGCAGGCGCTCGCGATTGCCGAACACCGTGCCGTCCTTGGCGTAGGGAAAGGGGCCCCCGGCAAGGACGAGCCGGTGCGTTTCCTGCGCCTGGATGGGCAACTCGCTGAGCGAAATCTCGGGCAGAGCGAGCGTTGCGGTGGAGGGCTTTTCGCCGAACGCTTCCTTGGCTTGCGCGCCGCCGGCCAGGCCGGTCAGCAGCAGGGCGGTGGCGACCGCCGAGGCGCCATTGCGCGCCAGCCACGAGAGCAAAAACACGGGTTTACCCTGTTCTGAAAACCAACATGGTACAGAAGGGGCCCCGAAAGCTCAAGCCGCTCCCCGGTGGGGAAGCGGTGTAACGGGCCATGTGAGCTTGCGCTCACAACGCGGTAAGTATTTGATTTTGTTGACGCTACGCAGGCCTGCTAGCGCGGCTGGCGGGCATGAAAACTTCTGTCAATTGGGGGAGTCAGGGCGCTGCCAGCGGGCAGGCCCTGGCCGTCAATTGCGCGCGGCGTTGGCGTCGGCGACCGTCAGTGCCGTCATGTTGACGATGCGGCGCACGGTGGCCGACGGCGTCAGGATGTGCACCGGCTTGGCCGCGCCCAGCAGCACCGGGCCGATCGCGATGCCGCCGCCGGCGGCCGTCTTCAGCAGGTTGTAGGAGATGTTGGCGGCGTCAATATTGGGCAGCACCAGCAGGTTGGCCTCGCCGGTCAGCGGGCTGTGCGGCATCAGCTGGCGGCGGTAGCTGGCGTCCAGCGCGGTGTCGCCGTGCATCTCGCCGTCGACCTCCAGCCAGGGGGCCATCTGCTGGAGCAGCGCCAGCGTGTCGCGCATCTTCACGGCCGACGGCTGGTTGCTGGTGCCGAAGTTGCTGTGCGACAGCAAGGCCGCCTTGGGCACCAGGCCGAAACGGCACATCTCCTGCGCGGCCAGGATGGTGATCTCGGCCAGTTGCTCGGCGGTGGGGTCGTAGTTGACGTGGGTGTCGACCAGCATGACCTGGCGGCCCGGCAGGATGAGGCCGTTCATGCAGGCATAGGTCTTCACGCCGGCACGCCGGCCGATGACCTGGTCGATGTACTGCAGGTGGGTGGCGGTGGTGCCCCAGGTGCCGCACAGCATGCCGTCGACCTCGCCCTTGTGCAGCAGCATGGCGCTGATCAGCGTCAGGCGGCGGCGCATCTCGATCTTGGCGAGCTGCTGGGTGACGCCCTTGCGTTCGGTCATGCGCAGATAGGTCTGCCAGTAGTCGCGATAGCGGTCGTCGTGCTCGACGTTGACGACGTCGTAGTCGCGGCCCTGCTGCAGCCGCAGGCCGAAGCGCTCGCAGCGCTCGGCGATCACGGCTGGGCGGCCCACCAGCGTGGGGCGGGCCAGACCCTCGTCGACGACCACCTGCGCCGCGCGCAGCACGCGTTCTTCCTCACCCTCGGCGTAGGCGACGCGCTTGTTGGGCGCGCGCTTTGCGGCGGAGAAGATGGGCTTCATCGTGTTGCCCGAGGCGTAGACGAAGCTCTGCAGCTTCTCCCGGTAGGCGTCCCAGTCGGTGATGGGGCGGGTGGCGACGCCCGAATCCATCGCGGCCTTGGCGACTGCCGGGGCGATGCGCATCATCAGCCGCGGGTCGAACGGCTTGGGAATCAGGTATTCGGGCCCGAAGCTCAGCGTCGCGCCGACGTAAGCCGCGGCCACCACCTCGCTCTGTTCGGCCTGGGCCAGCTCCGCGATGGCGTGGACGGCGGCGATCTCCATCTCGACGTTGATGGTCGTGGCCCCCGAGTCCAGCGCGCCGCGGAAGATGTAGGGGAAGCACAGGACGTTGTTGACCTGGTTGGGATAGTCCGTGCGACCGGTGGCCATGATGGCGTCGCTGCGCACGGCCTGCACCTCTTCCGGCAGGATCTCGGGCGTGGGGTTGGCCAGCGCGAAGATCAGCGGCTTGTCGGCCATGGTGGCCACCATGTCGGCCTTCAGCACGCCGCCGGCGGACAGGCCCAGGAACACGTCGGCACCCTGGATGACCTCGCGCAGCGAGCGGGCGGCGGTCTTCTGCGCGAATTGGGCCTTGTCCGGGTCCATCAGCTCGGTGCGGCCTTCGTAGACGACGCCGGCCAGGTCGGTCACGAAGATGTTCTCGCGCGGCAGGCCCAGCTTGACCAGCAGGTTCAGGCAGGCGAGCGCTGCTGCACCGGCGCCCGAGGTGACCAGCTTGACGGTCTTGATGTCCTTGCCGACCACTTTCAGGCCGTTCAGGAAGGCCGCGCCGACAACGATGGCCGTGCCGTGCTGGTCGTCATGGAAGACCGGGATCTTCATGCGCTCGCGCAGCTTGCGCTCGACGTAGAAGCAGTCGGGCGCCTTGATGTCTTCGAGGTTGATGCCGCCGAAGGTGGGTTCCAGTGCGGCGATCACGTCCACCAGCTTGTCCAGGTCGTTCTCGGCCACTTCGAGGTCGAAGACGTCGATGCCGGCGAACTTCTTGAACAGCACGCCCTTGCCTTCCATGACCGGCTTGGAGGCCAGCGGCCCGATGTTGCCCAGGCCCAGCACGGCCGTTCCGTTGGACACCACGGCCACCAGGTTGCCGCGCGAGGTGTAGCGGAAGGCGTTGGCCGGGTCGGCCACGATCTCTTCGCAGGCCGCGGCCACGCCGGGCGAGTAGGCCAGCGCCAAGTCGCGCTGGTTGACCAGGGACTTGGTCGGCGCGATGGCGATCTTGCCGGGCGTTGGGAACTCGTGGTATTCGAGCGCGGCCTGGCGGAGTTGGGCGCGTTTTTCTTCTGGACTCTTCATGGTTTGGGACAAGCAAGCGCTGGCCGGCGGGGTGGGAATCATGCCACCGCGGCGCGCCCGGGGCGCTGTGGCTGTCCACACGGAGACAATGTCTGCATGGGTGAATTCGATCTGATCCGGCGCTTCTTCCAGCGCCCGGCCGCGGCGGGCGTGGAGGTCGGGGTGGGCGACGACTGTGCCGTGTTGGTGCCGACGCCGGGCCAGCGCTGGCTGGTCTCCAGCGACATGCTGGTGGAGGGGCGGCATTTCTTGTCGACCGTCGATCCGGCCCGGCTGGGCCACAAGGCGCTGGCCGTCAACCTCAGCGACCTCGCCGCCTGCGGTGCGACACCGCGAGGCTTCACGCTCGCGCTGGCGCTGCCGCGCATTGACGAAGCCTGGCTGGCCGGCTTTGCGCGTGGCCTGCTGGCGCTGGCCGATGCCCATGACTGCCCGCTGATCGGCGGCGACACGACGCAGGGTCCGCTGAACCTGTGCATCACCGTGTTCGGTGAGGCGCCGCCGGGCCGGGCCTTGCTGCGCAGCGGCGCACGGGTGGGCGACGAGATCTGGGTGTCGGGCTGCCTGGGCGATGCGCGGCTGGCGCTGGAGGTCTTCCGCGGCTCGGTGGCGCTGGATGGCGATGGCTTCGAGCGGGCGCGTGCGGCGATGGAATGCCCGACGCCGCGGGTGGCACTGGGCCAGGCGCTGCGCGGTATCGCGACAGCCGCGGCCGACATCTCGGACGGCCTGCTGGGCGATCTGGGCCACATCCTCACGGCCTCGGGCGTCGGCGCGCGGCTGAATCTCGACGCCCTGCCGCGCAGCGCCTTGCTGGCTGCGCAGCCGGCCGAGCTGCAGCGCAGCTGCCTGCTGGCCGGCGGCGACGACTACGAGCTGGTCTTCACGGCGCCGCCGAATGCACGTTTGCCGGACTTGGACTTGCCGTTGACGCGCATCGGCGTCATCGAGGCCACGCCGGGGCTGCGCGTGGTCGATGCGCGTGGTGCGGCCGTCGCGCACGGTCTGCGCAGCTTCGACCATTTCGCGCCATGAGCGGCGCGCCCGTCCGGCCCACCGCGGCCTTCATGTGGCGCCATCCGGCGCGCTGCATCGCGCTCGGCTTCGGCAGCGGCCTGTCGCCCAAGGCGCCCGGCACCGTGGGCACGCTATGGGCCTGGCTGGTGTTCTGGGCCCTGTCGCCTTGGTTGAGCGATGCGGGCTGGGCGCTGCTGATTGGCGTGGGCACCTTGCTGGGCTGGTGGGCCTGCACGCGCTGCGCCCAGCACCTGAACACGCCCGACCCGGGCGCCATCGTCTGGGACGAGGTGCTGGCCTTCTGGCTGGTGCTGTGGCTGACCGCGCCGGCCAACTTCATGGGCCAGCTGTTCGCTTTCGCGCTGTTCCGCTTCTTCGATGCCGTCAAGCCGGGCCCGGTGGGCTGGGCCGACCGCCTGTTCAAGACCGAGCGCGGCGCACCCATTGGCTGGCAGCAGGGGCTGGGCATTCTGGTCGACGATGTCGTCGCGGCCGGCTGTACGCTCGTCGTCATCGCGCTGTACCGCTTTTTGATGGGGTGATGCCATGCAGGCCAATGACGACGACCTGATCAACCGCATTGCCGTCGCGCTGACGCAGCGGCGCGAGCGCATCGGCACCGCCGAGAGCTGTACGGGCGGGCTGATTGCCGCGGCCTGCACCAGCCTGGCGGGGTCCAGCCAGTGGTTCGAGCGCGGCGTCGTCAGCTACAGCAACGAGGCCAAGGCCGAGCTGCTGGGGGTGCCCAAGGGCTTGATCGCGCTGCACGGCGCGGTCAGCGCCGAGGTGGCCGAACACATGGCGCGCGGCCTGCTGGCCCACGCGCCCATCGACTGGGCGCTGTCCGTCACCGGCATCGCCGGCCCCTCGGGCGGCAGCCAGGCCAAGCCGGTGGGCACGGTCTGGTTGGCGCTGGTGCATGCGGGCCGGCCGGCGCGGGTGTGGCGCGAGCATTTCAGCGGCGACCGCCAGGCCGTGCGCGCGCAGACCGTGACGGCCGGCCTCACGGCGCTGTGCGAGGCGCTGGAGGACCGGGACAGCTGAAAGCCGGGCTTTCAGCCCAGCTTGCCTATCAGGCTCTCTGCCGTGGTGACGGAGAAGTCCGGTGCCTGCCAGTCGCGGGCCCAGGCGATGAATTGGTCGTGCGGCATGGGCTTGGTGACGAAATAGCCCTGGCCCTCGTCGCAGCCCAGCTGGTTCAGCATGGCCCAGGCCTTCAGCGTCTCCAGGCCCTCGGCCACGACGGTGAGCCCCAGGTTGTGCGCCAGCTCGATGGTGGAGCGCACGATGCGCGCGTCGTCCAGGTCGCGCTCCATGGCCATGACGAAGCTTTTGTCGATCTTCAGCTCGTCCACCGGCAGCCGCTTCAGATAGGCCAGCGACGAGTAGCCGGTGCCGAAGTCGTCGATGGACAGCTTGAAGCCCAGCGCATGCAGCTGCTCCAGTGTGGACAGCGCGCGCTCGGGGTCGTCCATGATGGCACTCTCGGTGATCTCCAGGCATAGCGACGCGGGCGGGACTTCCAGCGGCGTCAGCATGGCCTCGATCTTGGCCGGCAGGTCCTGGTCCATCAGATCGCGGGTGGACAGGTTGACCGACAGTCGCAGCGCCAGGCCTGCATCCAGCGCCTCGCGGGAGAACTTCGCGGCGCTGGCCAGCACCCAGGCGCTGAGCGTGCGGATGAAGCCGGTTTGCTCGGCAAACGGGATGAACTGCATGGGCGGCACCAGGCCGCGCGTGGGGTGCTGCCAGCGCACCAGCGCCTCGGCGCCCACCACGCGGCCGCGCGCCAGGTCCACCTTGGGCTGCAGGTACAGGCGCAGTTCGCCGGCCTCCACCGCACGGCGCAGTTCGGACAGCAGCGACAGCGACTCTTGACTGCCGGCGTCCAGCTGGGCGTGGTAGATCAGGCTGCCGCATTGCCGGCTCTTGGCGGCGTACATGGCCAGCTCGGCGCGGCCCAGCAGCTGGTTGACCTCCTGGCCGTGCTCCGGGTACAGCGCGATGCCGATGCCGGCACCCAGGTCGATGGTCTCGTCGTCGATCTGCAGCGGGCGCTCGAAGTCCTTCAGGATGGCCAGCGCCGCCTCGCTGGCCACGCGGGCGTCGGCGTGCGGCACCAGCAGCACGAACTCGTCACCCGACAGTCGCGCCAGCACCGCGTGGATGGGCTCGGCCAGCATTTGCAGCCGCTGGGCCACGCGCTGCAGCAGGCGGTCGCCCACCTCATGGCCCAGCACGTCGTTGACGTGCTTGAAGCGGTCCAGGTCCAGCATCAGCACCGCGATGGGGGGCTGGCCCGGGCGCAGATGCTGCTGCAGCAGCTCGGCGAGGCGGGCGCGGTTGGGCAGGCCGGTCAGCGCGTCCACATAGGCCAGCTGGTTCACCAAGGCGTCGCGCCGGCGTATGCCCTCGCGCATGCTCTCCAGCGCGACGGCCAGCTTGTGCACCTCCTCCAGCGTCGATGCGGCGCGCACCGGCGTGTCGTAGTCGCCTGCCTCCAGCCGGCGCGCTGAGGCCGACAGCGCCGTGATGGGCCTGCTGATGCCGCGCGCCAGCAGCACGCTGACGAGGGCGAACACGCCCACGCCCAGCAGCGTCAGACCCAGCAGGATGAGCTGCAACTGGCGGTAGGGTGCCAGCGCCGCGTCCAGCGAGCGCAGCAGCAACACACCCAGGCGCTGCTCGCCCACCGGCAGCGCGACGAAACGCACGCGCAGGCGCTCGTCGGCCAGCGTCAGCACGCCGTCTGCCGGCAGACCCGCCGCGAGCGCGGGCCGCAGCGCCGCGGCGGTTTCGGGTGCCAGGTTGTCGACGATGTCCAGCCACGGGCCCTGGGCCGGTTGCAGCAGCACCACGCTGTCCAGCTCGGACAAGGCCTTCAAGTCGTCCAGCACCTGGCGGTCCAGCCGGAAGCCCATCAGCACCCAGCCCATCGGCGCGGGCGTGCGCACCTGCACCGCCACCAGTTGGTAGACGACATCGTTTTGCACGGCCAGCGCCTTGCCTTCCTGGTCTTTCACCAGCCGCTGCAGCACCGGCGCGAAGGCGGCAGCCGCGTCGTGCGTGGCGGTCACCAGCTGCAGCTGGGCGTCGAAGTAGGCCACCACCGAGGCACCGATGCGCTCGCCCTGATTGCTCAGCGCGTCCTTGATGGTCTCGACCGCGCCGGCTTCGGCCAGCGACAGTCCCACCGCGTCGCGGAAGCCGTAGTCCTTGGCCAGCAGCTCGGCGGCGTCATGCAGCTTGTCGGCCTGCTGGGCCAGCAGGCGGCGCAGCACGCGCTCGCCGGTCTGCAACTCGGCGGCCAGCGAGGCCTGGGCGTTGTGCGTGATGCTGGCGCGGATGGCGCCGAAGCTGACCAGCTGCACTGCCAGCAGCAACGCCAGGAACAAGGCCACGATGCGGCCCTGCAGGCGGTTCAGGTTCAACCAGGCGGGCCAGCGCATGTCAGTCCGCCAGCTTCAGCACGGCCGCTGCGCCGTCCGCGGGCACGTTCAGCTTCAGGCTCTGCAGCGTGGGCGACTGCTGGCCCGCGTGCCAGGCCTTGACGGTGTGCATGCCGGGCGGCAGATCGAACGTGGCCTTGCCCTGGCTGTCGGTGATCGCGAACAGCGGCGTGTCCACCACCACCACGTGCGCGCTCATGCGGTCGTGGATGTTGCAGCCCAGCGTGGCCACCCCTGGCTTGTCGAACACGACGGGCTCGGCCGGCGTGCCGGAGTAGAGCTTGATGTCGATGACCTTGATGGGCGAGAACGAATAGACATGGTGGCGCACCGTGTCGAAGTTCGGGAAGTTGACCGCCGTGCCCGTCTGCACGACGAGCAGTTGCGGCGTGAACTGCTTGTCGCGCTGGCCGATCTCGGCCTTGGCGCTGCTGGTGCGGCTGCCGCGGCCGCGCAGTTCCACCGCGACAGCGGCGCCAGCCACAGGCTCGCCGCTGGGTGCGCGCAGTTGCAACGTGACGGGCACGGCCGCTGCGGCCAGCGGCGTCACCAGGAGGGCGAGGAGCAAGGGGCGGGGCAGCATGGTGGTGCAGGCGATGCGCCGCACGATAGCCCAAGCGGGCTCAGCCGACCGTGAGAACTGCCCCGGATTTGCCGCTGGCAGCCTCGGCCAGCAGCAATGCCAGGCGGCGCAGCGCGGCCCAGGGGTCGCTGGGCCAGTCGGGGTGGCGCAGGCCCTTGACCAAGCCGTCGCAGACCTGGGCCGCCTGCACCAGCGCGGCCGCCTGCGCGCTGTCCAGCCGCGGCGCGATGCGCTCGATGAGGCGCTCCTTGGCACCCCACACGCGCGCCTCGCGCATGGCCACGGGCAGCGGCCGGCCGGCGTCCAGCGCGGCGCGCACGCGGGCCAGCGCGCGGGCGTCTTCGGCGAGGTTCCAGTGCACCAGCACGGCCGCCTCGCCCTCGGACTCCAGCCCGTCGAGCATGCGCAGGATGCGCGGGATGTTGCCGGACAGCACGGCCTCGCTGAGCTTGAAGACGTCGAAGCGCGCCACGTCCAGTACGGCCGACTCGATCTGTGCCAGCGTCAGCTCGCCCGGCGGGTGCAGCAGCGCGAGCTTCTGCAGTTCCTGATGGGCGGCCAGCAGATTGCCCTCCACGCGGTCGGCGAAGAAGGCCAGCGCGCGCTGGCCGTCCTCGCCCTCGGGCACAGACTGGCCCTGGGCCTTGAGGCGCTGCGCCAGCCAGGCCGGCAGCGCGCGGCGCTCGATGGGTTCCACGCGGATGGACACGCCGTGGCTGTCCAGCGCCGTGAACCAGGCGCTGGACAGCTGGGTCTTGTCCAGTCGCGGCAGCGTCACCAGCGTCAGCACGTCGTCGGGCGCCGTCTCGGCATATCGTTGCAGCGCCTCTGAGCCATCCTTGCCGGGCTTGCCGCCGGGGATGCGTATCTCGATGAACTGGCGCTCGGCGAACAGGCTCATGGCCTGCGCGGCGGCGAGCACCGGCGCCCAGTCGAAGTGGGCACCCGACACGGTAAAGATCTGGCGCTCGCCAAAGCCCTGGGCGCGCGCCGCGGCGCGGATCTGGTCGGCCGCTTCCTGGGCCAGCAGCGGCTCGTCGCCGTGGACCGTGTAGATGCGGGCCAGGCCCTTGTTGAGGTGGGCCGCCAGGGCCTCGGCGCGGAGCTGCATCAGCCCTGAATCTTGACGGCGGCGAGGCGGCGCATGACCTGCGCGATGGCATCCGAATGCATCGCGTTGTAGAGGTTGGCCGCCTCCTGTTCCTTGGCCAGCGCGGCGGTCTCGGTGTAGTTCATGTCGCGCGCCAGGCGCAGCTCGACCTTGGGCACCAGCAGGTCGCCGTCGGCCTTGCGGATCAGGTAGTCGAACTGCAGCCGCAGCTGCCATTCACGCACCTGGCCGGCGCTGGTGGACGCGACCACGCTGCGATCGCGGTGCTCCTGCAGCGCCTCCAGCACCACCTGGGCGCGCGCCGGTTCGTCGACCAGTTGCACCGGTGTGCGCTTGATCTGGCGCTTGAGCCCAGCGGCGAGCGGCGAGTCCGGCGGGAAGCCGGTCAGCGCCAGCGTCTTGAACGTCAGCTCGGGCTCACGTCGCAGCTCGAAGCCGCAGCCGGCGAGGGCTGCCGTGCCGACCAGGAGGAAGTGGCGACGCTGCATCGCGATCAGACGACCACGTTGACGAGGCGGCCCGGCACGATGACGACCTTCTTTGGCGCCCGCCCTTCGCTGAACTTGGCGAACTCCGGGTTGGCCAGCGCGGCGGCCTCGATGGCGGCTTTGTCAGCGCCCGCCGCCACCTTGATCGAGCCGCGCAGCTTGCCGTTGATCTGCAGCATCAGCTCGATCTCGTCCTGTACCAGCGCGGCCTCGTCCACCGCAGGCCAGGGCGCGTCCAGCAGGTCGCCATGCTCCGCGGCAAAGCCCAGGTCCTGCCAGAGCTGGTGGGTGATGTGGGGCGTGGCGGGGTAGAGCACGCGCAGCAACACCGAGAAGCCTTCGCGCACGGCGGCAGACTGGCCCTCGGCCTTGAAGGCTTCCAGCGCATTGAGCAGCTTCATCGCGCCGGAGACCACGGTGTTGTACTGCATGCGCTCGTAGTCGTAGCTGACCTGCTTGAGCACTTGGTGCACCTCGCGGCGCAGCGCCTTGCCGTCGCCGTTCAGTGCAGCGAAGTCGGTGCCGCCGGCCTTGATGGCCTCGGCGTTGCGCATGCCGAAGTTCCACACCCGCTTCAGGAAGCGGTGCGCGCCTTCTACGGCCGCGTCGTTCCACTCCAGCGTCTGCTCCGGGGGAGAGGCGAACATGACGAACAGGCGGGCCGTGTCGGCGCCGTACTGGTCGATCAGCGCCTGCGGGTCCACGCCGTTGTTCTTGGACTTGGACATGGTCGTCATCTCGTATTCGAGACGCGTGCCGTCCTTCTTCAGCGTCGCGCCGACGATGCCGCCCTTGTCGTCGTGGATGATGTCGACCTCATGGTCCCAGTAGTAGTCCTTGCCGCCGCCCTCGGGCTTGTGGAAGAAGGCGCCCTTCAACACCATGCCCTGCGTCAGCAGCTTCTCGAAGGGCTCTGACACGTCGACCAGCTTGAGGTCGCGCATGACCTTGGTCCAGAAGCGCGCGTACAGCAGGTGCAGGATGGCGTGCTCGATGCCGCCGATGTACTGGTTCATCGGCATCCAGTACTTCGTGCCGGCGCCCACCATGGCCTGATCGTTGGTCGGATCGCAGTAGCGCATGAAGTACCAGGACGAATCGACGAAGGTGTCCATCGTGTCCGTCTCGCGCTTGGCGGGCTTGCCGCACTTCGGGCAGGGGACGTTCAGGAAGTCGGCGCGCTTGTTCAGCGGGTTGCCGCTGCCGTCGGGGATGCAGTCCTCGGGCAGCACGACCGGCAGGTCTTTCTCCGGCACAGGCACGACGCCGCAGTCATCGCAGTGAATGATGGGAATGGGCGTGCCCCAGTAACGCTGGCGGCTGATGCCCCAGTCGCGCAAGCGCCAGGTGGTCTTTTTCTCGCCCAGGCCCTTCTCGGCCAGCAGCTCGGCGACCTTGTCAACGGCCTGCTTGTGGTTGAGCCCATCCAGCACACCGGAGTTCACGCAGACGCCGCGCGTCTTGTCGCCGTACCACTCGGCCCAGGCGTCGGTCGTGAAGGCCTCGCTTTCGACGGCCACGACCTGCTTGATCTCTATGCCGTACTTCTTCGCGAACGCGAAGTCGCGCTCGTCATGCGCTGGCACGCCCATCACGGCGCCGTCGCCATAGCTCATCAGCACATAGTTGCCGACCCAGACCGGCACCGGGGCGCCGGTGATGGGGTGCGTGACGAACAGGCCCGTGGGCACGCCCTTCTTCTCCTGCGTGGCCAGCTCCGCCTCGGTGGTGCCGCCGGCCTTGCATTCCTCGATGAAGGCGGCCACTTCGGGCCTGTCCTTGGCGGCGATGGCGGCCAGCGGATGCTCGGGCGCCACGGCGCAGAAGGTCACGCCCATGATGGTGTCGGCGCGGGTCGTGAACACCCACAGCCTGTCGCCGGCGCCTTCGATGCTGTGGGGGAAGGCGAAGCGCACGCCCTGGCTCTTGCCGATCCAGTTCTCCTGCATCAGCCGCACGCGCTCGGGCCAGCCGCTCAGGTAATTGGGGTCTTCAGGATTGGCGACCGCCGACAGCAGTTCCTCGGCGTACTGCGTGATCTTCAGGTAGTAGCCGGGGATCTCGCGCTTCTCCACCAGCGCGCCCGAGCGCCAGCCGCGACCGTCGATGACCTGCTCGTTGGCAAGCACGGTCTGGTCCACCGGGTCCCAGTTGACCACCTGGGTGCGGCGCTCGGCGATGCCGGCCTCCAGCATCTTCAGGAACAGCCACTGGTTCCACTTGTAGTAGCGCGGATCGCAGGTGGTGACCTCGCGGCTCCAGTCGATGGCCAGGCCCATGGCCTGCATCTGGCCCTTCATGTGGGCGATGTTGGAGTAGGTCCACTGCGCGGGCGGCAGCTTGCCCTTCATCGCGGCGTTCTCGGCCGGCAGGCCGAAGGCATCCCAGCCCATGGGCATGAGGACGTTGTAGCCCTTCATGCGCAGCTGGCGGGCCAGCATGTCGTTGATCGTGTAGTTGCGCACATGGCCCATGTGCAGCTTGCCGCTCGGGTAGGGCAGCATGGAGCAGGCGTAGAAGTGCGGCTTGGACGGGTCCTCGGTGACGCGGTAGGCGTCGCGCTCCGTCCAGTAGGCACGGGCGGCGGCTTCGATCTCGTTGGGCTTGTAGCTGGGCGCTTCGGTGGGGGCGTTCATGCCCCAAATTGTAGGTGGGCCCTTGCGCCCGACCGTTCGCTCAAGGTGCCGACGCGGCCGTCTGCGCAACGAAGGCGATGCGGTTCAGCCCGGCGGCCTGCACCCAGCCGATCAGCTCCGCCACCTGGCCGTAGGGCACGGCGCGGTCGGCGCGCAGCTGCACCTCCAGCTGCGGGTTGGCGCGGCCCAGCTCGGCGATGCGCTGCTGGAAGACCGTGGGCTGCAGTTCGTCGTTGCCGAGGTGCAGCCTGCCGTCCGGCGTGATGGCCACGGCGACGAAGCTGGGCGCGTCGCTGGGCGTGGCAGCCTCGGCCTTGGGCAGGTCCAGGCGCAGCGAGGCGGTCATCAGCGGCGCGGTGATCATGAAGATGACCAGCAGCACCAGCATCACGTCAATCAGCGGCGTCATGTTGATCTCGCTCATCGGGCGAGCGGCGCCGGGGCGTTCAAGCCGGCCGAAGCTCATGATCAATCGTGATCCAGCAGCTCGCGCAGGTCGTGCGCGAAACCCTCTAGCTCGGCCTCGCAGCTCGTGACGAGCTTGCCGAACACGTTGTAGGCCAGCACGGCGGGAATGGCCACGGCCAGGCCGGCGGCGGTCATGACCAGCGCCTCGCCCACCGGGCCGGAGATCTTCTCGATGCTGATGTTGCCTGAGGCCGAGATGCCCAGCAGCGCGTGGTAGATGCCCCAGACGGTGCCGAACAAACCCACGAAGGGCGCGGTGGCGCCGATAGAGGCCAACAGCACTTGGCCGAACTGCAGCTTGGCCAGCACCCCGTGCAGCGCATCGCGCAGGCGGCGCGTCAGGCGCGACTCACGTCGGCCGGCCGCGTCCAGCGTGGCGGCCCGGGTCTCGGCCGTGGCGGCGTCCAGCAGCGGCAGCAGCAGGCCTTCGGTGTCGAAGTTCTGCAGCGCGCTGCGGCCATCGGACACGTTGGCGGCAGCCCAGAACGCCGGCACGGCGCGCTGCAGGCCGCGGCTGGCCCGGCGCAGCAGCCAGGTCTTCCACAGGATCAGCGCCCAGGCGCTGACGGACATGGCCAGCAGCAGCAGGGCCACGGCGCGGCCCACCACATCGCTCTGAGCCCAGAACGCCGTGAACATGTCAGCGGTTGAAGCCCAGCACGTCGTTCATGCCGAACAACCCGGTCGTCTTGCCGCCGGCCAGGAAGCGCGCGCAGCGCAGGCTGCCCTGGGCGTAGATCGTGCGGTTGGTCGCCTTGTGGCTGACCTCGATGCGCTCGCCGATGCCGGCGAACAGCACCGTGTGGTCACCGATGATGTCGCCACCGCGCACGGTGGCAAAGCCGATCGTGGACGGATCGCGCTGGCCGGTGACGCCTTCGCGGCCATAGACGGCGCAGGCCTTGAGGTCGCGGCCAAGCGCGTCGGCGACGACCTGGCCCATCTGCAGCGCGGTGCCGCTGGGCGCGTCGACCTTCATGCGGTGATGGGCCTCGATGATCTCGATGTCGTAGCCCTCGGCCAGCGCGCGCGCGGCCATGTCCAGCAACTTGAGCACGACGTTGACGCCCACGCTCATGTTGGGCGCGAAGACGATGGCCGTACGCTCGGCAAAGCGGGCGATCTGCGCCTTCTGGGCCTCGTCGAAGCCGGTGGTGCCGACGACGGCCTTCACGCCCAGCTCCGCGCAGACGGCCAGGTGGGCGAGTGTCGCCTCGGGGCGCGTGAAGTCGATCAGCACATCTGCGCCCGCCAGCCCCGCGCGCACGTCGTCGCCCTTGTCCAGCGTGGCGTGCAGCGTGCAGTCGTCGGCGGCCTGGACGGCCTCGATGAGCATCTTGCCCATGCGCCCGGAGGCGCCGGTGATGGCGACCTTGATCATCAGGAACTGCTCCCGGCCTTGCCCTCCAGCGGCGGATAGATGCGGCCGGGCGCGGGGCCTTCGGCCGCGGCGGTGGGCGGCACCTCGGCACTGCGCTTGGGCGGCGGCAGCGCGCTGCGCTCGGCCTCGCTCAGCTCCAGCTTGGGCTGCTTGCGGTTCGGTTTGAAGGTGTTGATGGAGGCGACGAACTCGTTCTCGGTAGGCAGGTCGTCCGGCACGGTCAGCGTCTTGAGGCGGTCCCCATCGAACTCGGCGACGACCAGCCGATGTTGCTCGGGAGCCCCTTGGCGGCGAATCGTGAAGGGATAGTCCCAGCGCGACTCGTGGAAGATGTCAGTCAGCAGCGGCGAGCCGAGCAGGTCGCGCACCTGCGCCTTGGGCATGCCGGGCTTGACGCGGGCAACCATCTCCTTGGTCAGCACATTGCCCTGCACGACCTCGACGCGGTAGGGCGTCAGCACGCCCAGCACCTTTTCTCCGGTGACGGAGGGCAGCGACGGCAGGGAGTCCCAGGTCGGCAGATAGGAGCAACCGCCAAGCAGCGCAAGCAGCGGGAAAGAGGCAAGCAGGGGACGCATGGGGCGGCTACAAAAGGGGCAGGAAGGCGCTGGCCGGGAGTCCGGCTGGCTATGATCGGGCGGATTCTAGCGGGGCCATTTCACGGCCCTGGACCGTGCCATGCCCAGCTCCTCTCCCCCCCGGAACCAGACCAGCGACATCAAGAACAGCGGCCTCAAGGCGACGCTGCCGCGCATCAAGATCCTGGAGATCTTCCAGCGCTCGGCCCAGCGCCACATGACGGCCGAGGATGTCTACAAAGCCTTGCTTAACGAGGGCGCCGACATCGGCCTGGCCACGGTCTACCGCGTGCTGCAGCAGTTCGAACAGGCCGGGCTGCTGAGCCGCAACCATTTCGAGACCGGCAAGGCCATCTACGAGCTCAACGAGGGCCACCACCACGACCATCTCGTCTGCCTGAACTGCGGCAAGGTCGAGGAGTTCTTCGATCCCGGCATCGAGGAGCGCCAGCACAGCATCGCCAGCGAGCGCGGCTTCAAGCTGCAGGAGCATTCGCTGGCGCTGTACGCCACCTGCATCAAGACCGACTGCCCCAACAGGGCCTGAGCGACAGCGCCGCTGCCGTCAGTCGATGGAGCCGCTGTCGATGGCGCGCTGGTGGCGCTCGACGAATTCCTTGTAGGTGTCGATGCCGCGCAACTGCAGGATGGTGTTGCGCACCGCGGCCTCCACCAGCACGGCGAGGTTGCGGCCAGCGTCCACCGCGATGACGACCTTGCGCACGGGCATGCCCAGCACGTCCTCGTACAGCGGCTCGTAAGGCAGGCGCTCGAAGTCGCGCTCCATCGTCTCCTTGCGCACCAGGTGCACGATGAGCTTCAGGCGCATCTTGCGGCGCACCGCGGTCTCGCCAAAGATGGCCTTGATGTCCAGCAGGCCGATGCCGCGCACTTCCAACAGGTTCAGCAGCAACTCGGGACAGCGACCCTCGATGGCGGTCTGGGCGATGCGGAAGAAGTCCACCGCGTCGTCGGCCACCAGGCCGTGACCGCGCGAGATCAGCTCCAGCCCCAGTTCGCTCTTGCCCAGGCCCGACTCGCCGGTCAGCAGCACGCCCAGGCCCAGGATGTCCATGAACACGCCGTGCCGCGTCGTGCGGTTGGCGAACAACTGTGCCAGATAGCCCCGCACCAGGTCGATGACGTGGCCGGCAGACTCGGCGGTGCGGAACAGCGGAATCTCGGCGCGGTCGCACATGGCCACCAGCCGCGGCGGGGGCACACTGTTGTCGGCCACGATGAGGACCGGCGGCTCCAGCGTGACGATGCGAGAGATGCGGCGGTCCTGAACTTCCGTGCTCTCCTGGCTCAGATAGGCCACCTCGCGGTGTCCCACGATCTGCACGCGGTAGGGGTGGATGTAGTTCAGGTAGCCGACCAGGTCGGCGGCGCTCTGCGCGTCGCGTACGGCTGCCTCATCGAAACGGCGCTCGGGATGGGCATGGCCGGCGATCCACTCCCAGCGCAGCGCCTCGCGATGCTCTTCGAAGAGGCGCTCGGCGCTGATGGAGGTGGGCTTCAAGTCGGAGGCCTCAGGTTGCTGGGCGGCTGGGGGCGCCGCGCACGCGGGTTTCTAGAAGGCAGAAGGGGCGCGGCCTCAGGCGACGGACTTCAACGGCTCCCAAGCCGCGATGAGCTTGTGCAGCGTGGCGGCCTCGGGCTCGGACTTGAGCTGCTCGCGCAATTCGCGGTCCGACAGCATCTCGGCGATCTCGGACAGGATCTCCAGATGACGCTGTGTGGCGGCTTCCGGCACCAGCAGGAAGATCAGCAGCCCTACCGGCTCGTCGTCAGGCGCATCAAAGCCGATGGGTTGGGTCAGGCGCAGCACGGCGGCCAACGGGTGCTTGAGCCCCTTGACGCGGCCATGAGGGATCGCCACACCATGCCCGAGGCCGGTGGATCCGAGGCGCTCGCGCGCGAACAGGTTGTCCGTTACCAGCGCCCGTGCCATCTGGTGGTGGTTTTCGAACAGCAACCCCGCATGCTCGAAGGCGCGCTTTTTGCTGGACGCATCCACGTTCACCAACACGTTGTCGGCAGGCAGGATGGCGGCGAGACGATTCATGGTCGTTGGCTGGGCTCAGGGACGCCGTTCAGGCGCGGCCGCGGCCGGGCGTTGGGTCATTCGAAGCCCGGATTATGGAACTCTGGACCGTTTTGCGAAGGGGGTTGAGCCTGCGCGGGCGTGCAAAACCTGCCATGCGACCCCCGAACAGGTGCCTTTGCGGCACTGCAACAACAGATCTAGTAGCCTGTCGGGCTTTGGGTCGGGTGCGCGTTGGGCCGGGGTGATTTGCGGGGCGATGCGGCGTTGCCGACTCGTTGCGGGGATCCATCTCACGCCTCGTCGGCGCCTTGCCTCGCCCCGCAACACTCCCCGGCGCGCTCCCGGCCCAAAGTCCGACAGGCTCCTAGGGCCTGAATGCACATCTCAAAAAAGAAGGCGGCCCGTAGGCCGCCTGGCTGTCTCTGCCGCGTGGGGTCAGCGGGCGGGAACATCCATGCGCTTGGCGGAGGCGTGGTGGTGGTCTTGCACCTTGTCCTTGTGGCGGCAGACCTGACGGTCCAGCTTGTCCATCAACTGATCAATGGCGGCGTAAAGATCCTCATGGGACTGCTCGACGAAGATGTCGCGGCCCTTGACGTGCAACGTGACCTCGGCGCGTTGCCGGCGTTCCTTCTCCTTCTGCTTTTCCACGGTCAGCAGGACGTTGATGTCAACGACCTGATCGAAGTGGCGGGTCACACGGTCCAGCTTGGTGAGCACATACTCGCGCAGAGCGGGCGTGACTTCCAGGTGATGGCCACTGATCGTCAGATTCATAAAGCCTCCTTTCAGAGGATAGGGTCGGAAAAGGGAATCAGGGAAACCGAAAACGATGAGAGGAGCGTGGGGTCTTTTCAGGTAGCGGAGTGGAGATGGGAGTGGGGAATCGACGATCCCAGTTTGCGCGCGAAGGGCCTGCATGACAAGGGGAGGATCGTGACGGTTTGTCGTGTTCAGGCTCTCGCTTTTGCGTCTTCATTCACGCCCCGGTGCGATGCAATAATGGTTGGCTATCCCCCCAATGGAGAACTTCTTGGACAGCGATCACCCTCGGTGACCGTCCGCTCCGTTTGCGCGCGCCGCCGGCCGCGCAGTCGTCCGGAGTGAGACGGTTGCACTGGTTCCCGCCACCCCGGACGGCGCTCCCGTCGTCCTGTACCAAGCCGCTGAAAGACGACGGATGCTGAACGTATTCACGCTGGACAACGGTCGCCTGAAGGGTGGCCTGTTCCAGGAAGAGATCGAAACCGCCGAAGCCCTGGCCCTGTCGCGCCCGGTCTGGGTGGACCTGGAAAACCCCAGCACCGAAGAGAAGGGCTGGATACGCGATCGTTTCGGTCTGACCATTCCCGAAGACATCGTTGACGAGGATCTGGAAGAGTCGGCCCGCTTCTACGAGGAAGACAACGGCGAACTGCACATCCGCTCCGACTTCCTGATCGAAGGCGACGACAGCCCCGACGGCCGACCGGCGCGTAACGTGCGGGTGGCCTTCATCCTGTTCAACAACGTGCTGTTCTCGATCCACAACGAGGACTTGCCGGTGTTCCGGCTGCTGCGCCTGCGCGCGCGGCGCATTCCGGCGCTGATCGAGGATGCCAAGGACGTGCTGCTCAAGCTCTATGACGCCGATGCCGAGTACTCGGCCGACGTGCTGGAGGGCATCTACGACAAGTTGGAGGCCGTCAGCGCCCGCGTGCTGAAGAGCGACGTGACCGATGCCGAGGCGGGTGAGGTGCTGGCTGCCATCGCGCGTGAGGAGGACTTGAACGGCCGCATCCGCCGCAACGTCATGGACACGCGCCGCGCGGTGAGCTTCATGATGCGCAGCCGCATGCTGAACGCCGAGCAGTTCGAGGAGTCGCGGCAGATTCTGCGCGACATCGACTCGCTGGACTCGCACACCGCCTTCCTGTTCGACAAGATCAACTTCCTGATGGACGCCACGGTCGGCTTCATCAACATCAATCAGAACAAGATCATCAAGATCTTCTCCGTGGCCAGCGTGGCGCTGCTGCCGCCCACGCTGATTGCGTCCATCTACGGCATGAATTTCGAGTACATGCCAGAGCTGAAGGCGCCCTGGGGCTACCCGTTCGCTCTTGTGCTGATGCTGTTGTCGGTCGCCGCACCCTTCATCTACTTCCGGCGCAAGGGCTGGCTGAGGTAGGCCGGCATCTCGACTCGCTGCGGGCCCGCTCTGTAAAGAAGGCCGCGGAAGGGCCCGAGCCAACGACGGAGGGCGGCGTAGGGCAAGGGCGTCGTGGATGCTGCTTTGCTGCCAGAGACGTTGCGTGGCCTGAATGCCGCGTGATTGCAAACAGCGGCACTGACGGCCGCATCAGGGGCGATGTGGCAGAGCCGAAGGCGCGGCGACAGGCTGCGGGCGAGAACTTTTAGAATCGCGACTCTAGCCAAGGACTTGCCATGCTTTACCCCGAACTGTTCAAGCAACTCGAAGCCGTGCGCTGGAACATGGACAGTGACATTCCCTGGGACAAGTTCGATGCGAGCAAGCTCTCCGACGAACAGGCTCACACCATCAAGATGAACGCCATCACCGAGTGGTCTGCGCTGCCGGCCACCGAGATGTTCCTGCGCGACAACCGCGACGACAGCGACTTCTCCGCCTTCATGAGCGTCTGGTTCTTCGAAGAGCAGAAGCACAGCCTGGTGCTGATGGAGTATCTGCGCCGCTTCAGACCTGACCTCGTGCCTACCGAGGCCGAACTGCACGAGGTGCGCTTCGACTTCGATCCGGCGCCGGCGCTGGAGACGCTGATGCTGCACTTCTGTGGCGAGATCCGCCTGAACCACTGGTATCGACGCGCCGCCGAATGGCACACCGAGCCCGTCATCAAGGCCATCTACGAAACCCTCTCGCGCGATGAGGCCCGCCATGGCGGCGCTTACCTGCGCTACATGAAGCGCGCCATGGCCAAGTTCGGCGACGAGGCGCGTGCCGCGTTCGCCAAGGTCGGCGTGCTGATGGCCAGCGCCCGTCGCACGGCGCAGGCGCTCCACCCGACCAACCTGCACGTCAACGCCAAGCTGTTCCCGCGCGACACCATCCAGAGCCGCCTGCCCGACCCCGAGTGGCTGGAGCGCTGGCTGGACAAACAGATCCAGTTCGACAGCGTGTGGGAGAACAAAGTGGTCGAGCGCATCCTGCACAACATGAGCCTGCTGATGGACCGCAGCTTTGCCAGCGTCCAGGAATTGAACCGCTTCCGCAAAGAAATGGCCGCGCGCCTGACGCCGCCAGTCGCGGGTGCATCCGCTTGAGCGCCAGTTGATCGACCCTGCAAATCGGGGCCTGGCGGCCCCGATTCGCGTTTTTGGCGTGCGTGCGTTTCAGCCCCCGCGCGATCGCTTCAGCACCACCAGCGCAAAGCCTGCGGCGGCGACGGCGGCCCAGCCGACGAACTGCAGCGAGACCAGTTCGGCCAGCGTGTTGCCCAGATCCTGAGCCATCCATGCCCACAGGCTGGTGCCGTCCGACATCAGGGCGTTCTTTAGCGCGGCAGGGTTGTGCAGCAGCGTGTGGCCGATGCGGTCGTCAAGCGCCGACAGCATTTGCAGCGGCCAGTCGATCGCGTAGACCTTGTGCAGCACGGCGACCGCGACGCCCGAGCCCACCAGCACCAGCGGCACGCCCAGTCGCTTCAACCAGGCGGACGCCGCCATCAGCACGAAGATCAGCGGCAGCAGCCACAGCAGCAGCGGCACGGTGCCCAGCAGGCCGCGCGCCAGCAGCGGCAGCGCCGCCGCCACCACCTCGGCCCAGTTGACGGACATGGGCAGTGCCATGCCACCCTGTGCCGCCAGCACGCTCATCGCGATGGGCAGACCGAACGCGGCGCCGACGATGGCGCTGCCCAACGGCGCCAGCCAGGCGTGGGCCAGGACGGTGGCCGCCACGCTCTCGCTGGGCCGGCCTGGCAGCGACAGCCAGAACTCGATGGAGCGGTCCTGCGTGTCGCGGCGCGCCAGGCCCGGCAGCTGGAACAGCGCCACCAGCAGGCTGACGACGTAGACCACGCCGCTGCTGATCAGCACCATCGTCAGGGCCATCATTCCGGTGCCGACCTTTTCGACCGGCAGGCCCTTGACCTGGCCGAATGGCAGCATGGCCAGGAACAGCAGCGGCGGCGCCAGCGCGGCGATGAGCCAGCCGCGCTTGTGCTGCATCCATTCGCGCAGCAGCAGGGTGGGGATGTGGTTGTTCATCGCGTCGTGTCCTTAGGCTTTGTTGCTGTTGAGCGCCGGGTTGCGGGTCAGCGCCATGAAGAGGTCCACCAGGCTGGGGCGCACGCGCTGCCCCAGGCTCGCGACATGCTCGGGCGGCGCGCCGTCGAACAGCGCCGTCGTGCGCCCCTGCTCGCGGTAGCGCAGCAGCGGGTGGGCGGCGGCCATCGCATCCGCCGCGGCAGCGTCGTGGCTCAGCGCCACGAAGCGGCGGTCGATGTCCTCCAGGCTGATGGACAGCGCTACGCGGCCCTCGTCCAGCATGATCACGTCGGACAGCAACGCCTCCACCTCCTCGACCTGGTGGGTCGAGATCAGCACGCTGCGCTCGCCGTCGCACCACTCATCGATCAGCATCTCGTAGAAGCTCTTGCGCGACACCACGTCCAGCCCCAGCGTGGGTTCGTCCAGGATCATCAGCCGCGCGTCGATCGCGGCGATCAGCGCCAGGTGCGTCTGCGCCACCATGCCCTTGGACAGGCTCTTGATCTTGTCGCTCTCGGCCACGCTGGTGCGCTTGAGCAGCGCGCGGGCCCGCGCGGCGGAGAACTTGGGCTGCAACTTGCTCATCAGCGTGATCAGCTCATGCACCCGCGCCCAGCGCGGCAGCACGGCCACGTCAGGGATGTAGCTCAGCTCGGTCAGCAGCTGCTGGCGCTGGCGGCTGGGCTGCAGGCCCAGCACCTTCAGCTCGCCCTGCACAGGCAGCAGCCCCACCAGCGCCTTCATCAGCGAAGTCTTGCCGGCCCCGTTGTGGCCCAGCAGGCCCACGACCCGCCCCTGGGGCACGGTGACGCTGACGTCGTTGAGCGCGGTCTTCTTGCCGTAGCGCAGCGTCAGGTTCTTGGCTTCGATGAGGTGGTTCATGTGGACTCCCAGTTCAGATCCTTGGCCGTCAGCCCCAGCCGCATGAGTTTGGCGCGCAGCGCCGGCCAGTCCTTCTGCAGGACCTGTTCGCGCGCTTGGCGCAGCAACCGCTCGCGGGCGCCGGTGGTGACGAACATGCCCAGCCCGCGTCGCGATTCGATCAGGCCTTGCTCCACCAGCGCCTGCAGCGCCCGTGTGACGGTCAGCGGATTGATGACGTACTGGCTGGCGAGCTGGCGGACCGAGGGCAGGGCCTCGCCTTCCGGGGGGCTGCCGTCCAGCAGCTGCACGGCCAGGCGGTCGGCCAGCTGCTGGTAGATCGGTGCCTGGTCTGTCCAGGTGGGAGTCATGGGGGCTCAGGGGTGTGTTGCCGATGTAGCACACCATATCGACGGGCTCTGGCCGGCCCCAGCGGGGTGCGACAGTCTGCAGATTCGGGGGGATGAGCTGCGCGAGCCGCCGTCAGCGTTACGCGGCCCGGAGCACCGCCTCGAGGCGCGCGATGCCGATGCTGTGGAACTGCAGGACTTCTAGGTGGGCATTGCTACAAGGGCGCGGGCTCCGTGTCGGCCTCCGTCATCGGAAAGATCAACGCGCTTGAGCCTGACGCTGGACGGCAACAAGCTCAATAGCCCGCCGCGCCACACGTCATTCGCCCAACGCGGCCTGCCACAGCAGCGCCTGCAGCCGCTCTTCCCAGACCGGAAAGCTGCTGTAGCTGCCCGGGTGTGCCGCCGGGTCGGCGCCGGTGCCGCCGATCACGTAGACGATGCCACCCTCGTGCTCGGGGGCCAGCAGCAGGCCCGACACCAGCCCGTAGGCAAAGCCCAGGTGCCCCCAGGCCTGCAGGCCGCCCTCGGGCCGCAGGCGGTCGCCCCGGCCGGCGCCGCTGCGGTCGATGAAGTGCTGCAGGCCCACGCCCCAGGCCTGGAAGAGGCCGTTGCCGTCGTCGCCGTTGCGGCCGTCGGCGCGCCAGGTCTCGGTCATCAGCGTGCGCAGGCTCTCGGGGCGCAGGAAGGGCTGGCCGGCGTGGCGGCCGCCGTCCAGCAGCACCGCCAGCAGCGTGCCCAGATCGGCCACGCGCGTGCGCAGCCGACCCTGAGGCCCGAACAGCGCGCCGCGGCTGCCGGGCGTGTAAGCCTCGCCGTCGGCCAGCAGCGGCCGCGGCGGCTGGGCCAGGAAGTCGTCGGCCTGCGCGTGCCAGGGGCCGCCGGGCTGCCAGGGCCCGGCGTCCGACGGCGCCTTGCGGTAGAGCGTCGCCACCTGGGCCAGCTGCTGCGGCGGCAGGCGCGCCGGGTCGAAGCCGCCCTGCATGCCCAGCGGGTCCAGCACCAGCGCCTGCATCAGCCGGTCGAAGCGCTCGCCGGTGGCGCATTCCATCGCCGCGGCCAGCACGGCGAAGTTCAGGTTGGCGTACTCGAACCAGCGCCCCGGCGCATGGCCGTTCCATGACGGCCCGGGCCGGCCCAGCAGCTCGCGCAGGTCCAACCGCGGGTCGGTGTAGTCGTCGCCGCGGTCGCTCAGGCCGCTGCGGTGGCACAGCAGCAGCCGTGGCGTCAGCGGTCGGTGCAGCGGCTGGCCCAGCAGCTTGCCGATGTCGGCGTCCAGGTCCAGCCGGCGGGCCTCCACCAGCCGCATCACCGCGACGGCCACCACCAGCTTGGTGACCGAGGCGATGCGGAACAGCGTGTCGCGCGTGACCGGCAGGTCGGGGGCCAGGTGGCGGCGGCCGAACTGTGCCTCGTAGACCACGCGGCCCCGGCGCCGCACCAGCACCGACAGGCTGGCCAGCGGGCGTTGCGGGTCGTCGACGAGATCGGCGAGGGCGCGGTCCAGCGCGCCGGTGTCGGCAAGAGCGGGCAGGGTGGGCATGGCCAGCAGGCCCACCAGCGCGCGGCGGCGCAGGCCCGGCGGGCGGTTGTGAATCAGGGACATGGAGTGTCGGTCGTCGCCGCGACCCATGCCGCGACTGTGCCGCGCGATGCTAGGAGCCTGTCGGGCTTTGGGTCGGGTGCGCGTTGGGCCTGCAAGGGGGCTGAGCCCAGGCGCAAAGCGGAGCTGGGCTCGATGCCCAGCGAGCATTGGCAACGCCGGATCAGCCCCCTTGCAGACCCAACCCGAAGGGCCGGGGTGATTTGCGGGGCGATGCGGCGTTGCCGACTCGTTGTGGGGGATGGATCCCACGCCTCGTCGGCGCCTTGCCTC
>JBKBOJ010000021.1:0-43201 GCA_046294815.1 Roseateles sp.
CCCCGCCGCCCGCTGCGGCACCGCCGGCCGAGCCGCCCCGCACGGCGCTGCGGCTGACGCTGCCGCCTGGCCATGCCGCCTCGGCCGCCGCGGCGCGCAACCCGGCGCTGGACGACCCGCGCAGCAACACGCCGCGCCTCACGCTGGAAGACCGCATTGCCGATGCCACCGGTGGCGCCGGCGCCTGGGTGGAGGAGAACACCAGCGACAACAACGCCCAGGCCGTCGGCGCGCTCGGCGAGCACCGCACCGTCATGCGCCGCGGCAACATCTGCCAGGAGATGTTCCGCTCGCGCATCTCGGACACCGACCCGTTCAACGGCACCGTCGCGCCGCGCGCGCCGCGCATGCTGGGCAAGCCCTACAAGTGCAGGTAAGCGCTGCCGCAGGCGGCCGCGCGCGTCAGCGTCCAGCCGCTCGAACGGTCCCTCCTGCACCGCCAGGCCCAACAGGTGCGGCACCGGCGGCCCGCTGCAGCTCCAGCAGCCGCAACACCCGCCGCTGCACCTTGCCCGTGGTGGTCATAGGCAGGGCGTCGATGAACTCGATTTCCTTGGGGTACTCATAAGGCGCCAGCCGCGCCTTCACATGGGCCTGCAAGGCCTCGACCAGCGCGGCGTCGCCCGCATGGCCGTCGGTCAGCACCACGAAGGCCTTGACCAGCGCGCCGCGCTCGGCGTCGGGCTTGGGCACCACCGCGACATTGGCGACGGCCGGGTGCTTGAGCAGGCAGTTCTCGATCTCGCCGGGGCCGATGCGGTAGCCGGCGCTCTTGAACTGGTCGTCCGTGCGGCCCTCGTACCAGAGGTAGCCGTCGGCGTCGCGGCGCGCCAGGTCGCCGGTGCGGCACCAGTCGCCGATGAACTTGGCGCGCGTGGCGGCCTCGTTGTTCCAGTAGCCCAGGAAGAACACCGGGTCGGGGTGGCCATGCCGGTCGAGCCGGTGCACGGCCACCTCGCCCACCTCGCCGGGCGGCAGCTCGCGGCCGGCCTCGTCGATGACGCCCACGCGGTGGCCCGGGTAGGCGCGGCCCATGCTGCCGGGGCGCGCTGGCCATAGCGCCTGGCAGTTGCCCACCACGTAGTTCATCTCGGTCTGGCCGAACATCTCGTTGACGGGCACGCCCAGCGCATCGCGGCACCAGCTGAACACCGCGTCGCCGACCGCCTCGCCCGCGCTCATCAGCGCGCGCAGCTTCAGCCGGTGGCGGCGCGGGCGCGGCTCGGCCTTCATCATGGCCTTCAGCGCGGTGGGGAACAGGAAGGCATGCGTGACGCCGTAGGTCGCCATCAGCTCGAAGGCCTTGGCGGCCGTGAAGCGGCCCTGGTACGCCACGATGGGACGGCCGAAATAGAGCGTGGGCAGCAGCGCATCCATCAGGCCGCCGGTCCAGGCCCAGTCGGCGGGGCTCCAGAAGACGGCGTCGCTGGGGCTGTGTGCGTCAAAGGGATCGAAGCCGAACCAGTCCTGGCTGGCGACGAAGCCGGGCAGGTTGCCGATCAGCGCCCGCTGCGGAATCAGTGCGCCCTTGGGGTTGCCGGTGGTGCCGCTGGTGTAGATGAGGATGGCGGGATCATCGGCGCGGGTGGCCACACGCTGGAAGCGTGCCTCCTCGGCTTGCAAGGCCGCCATCCAGCACAGCTCGTCGGGCTGCAAGGCACAGTCGCCAACGACGACGATGCGACGCAGCGCAGGGCATTGCGCCCTCGCCTCGCGCAGGGCTGGCAGCGCCTCGCAGGCCGAGATGGCCAGCACCGCGCCGCTGTCCTGCAGCCGGAAGGCCAGCGCCTCGGCACCGAACAGCAGGGACAGCGGCATCGCGACCGCGCCGATCTGCTGCAGCGCGATGTGGGCCACCGCCGTCTCGAAGCGCTGCGGCAGCAGGATGGCCACGCGATGCCCGCGCCGCACGCCCTGGGCCAGCAGCGCGTTGGACAGCCGATTGGCGGCGCGCTGCAGCTGCGCATAGCTGTACTGGGCGCGACAGCCGCTTTCGCTGTCGAATCAGATGGCCGTGGACTGGGGCGTCTGGCGCGCCCAGCGGCCGCAGCAGGCCTCGGCGATGTTGAAGTCCTCGGGCACCTGCCAGCGGAACTCGGCATGCAGCTGCGCGTAGCGATCTCCCACCATGGACCCCCCCGATAGGGACAAACAGGCTCCTCCGACCGCCGCGGCCTCATGGATTGCCCGGGGCCGATGACCTCGGGCGGCTGGGCTCACAACCCCAGCCAGGCCGAGGGCGACCACAGGCTGGGCCGGTCGCCATCCGCATAGCGCTGCAGCGCGTCGCCGCTCAGGCGGCAGATGCGCCAGTCGGGCAGCACCTCGGCGCCCAGCTTCTGGTAGAAGCGGATGGCGTCCTCGTTCCAGTTCAGCACGGTCCAGTCGAAGCGGCCCAAGCCGCGCTCGCAGGCGAGCTGGGCCAGCTGCACCAGCAGTGCGCGGCCCAGGCCGCTGCGGCGGTGCGCCGGGCGCACATAGAGGTCTTCCAGATAGAGGCCGGGCTTGGACAGGAACGTGGAGAAGTTCTTGTAGAACAGCGCGAAGGCGACCACCTGGCCGTCCACCTCGCCCACCAGGCACTCGGCCGCCGGCTGATCGCCGAACAGGTGTGGCGCGAGCTTCTCGGGCGTGACTTCCAGCAGATGGGTCAGCTGCTCGAACTCGGCCAGTTCGCTGATGAGCTGGACGATGGCGTTCAGGTCGCGCGGTTCGGCAGTGCGGATGTTGTGACGGGGTGCGGGCATGGTGACCGCATTGTCCGCGGCGCGCGCTGGCCTAAAGTGCGGATATGCCCGATGTCTACACGCCTCGTCGCGTCCACCGCAGCGACTTCGTCAACCTTCGCGGTCTGCGTCACCACATCCTGCGCTGGGGCGCGGGCTCGCCCGACCGGCCACCACTGGTGATGCTGCATGGCTGGATGGACGTGGGCGCGTCGTTCCAATTCGTCGTCGACGCGCTGCCAGCCGAGCGCGAGGTGATTGCGCTGGACTGGCGTGGCTTTGGCCTCAGCGCGAACAGCGGCGCCGACTGTTACTGGTTCCCCGACTACCTGGGCGACCTGGACGCGCTGCTGGACCTCATCAGCCCCGAGGCGCCCGTCGACCTGCTGGGCCACAGCATGGGCGGCAACGTGGCGATGAGCTACGCCGGCGTGCGACCGCAGCGCATCCGCCGGCTGGTCAACCTCGAAGGCTTCGGCATGCCCGACGTGTCGCCCGCGGCCGCCCCGGATCGGCTGGCGCGCTGGCTGGACGAGTTGAAGACGCCGCCCACGCTGCGGCCCTACGCGACGCTGGCCGACGTGGCCGAACGGCTGCGCAAGAACAACCCGCGCCTGGCCGCGGACAAGGCGGCCTGGCTGGCACAGCACTGGGCCCGCCAGGCTCCCGAGGGCTTCGTGCTCAACGCCGACCCGGCCCACAAGCTGGCCAACCCGGTGCTGTACCGCAAGGCCGAGGTGCTGGCCTGCTGGCAGCGCATCACCGCGCCCACGCTGTGGGTGGAGGGCAGCGACGACCAGCTGGCGCGCTTTTGGGGCAGCCGCTTCCCGCGCGAGGAGTTCGAGGCGCGGCTGGCCGTGGTGCCAGACGTGCAGCGCGCGGTGCTGCAGGATGCCGGCCACATGCTCCACCATGACCAGCCCGAGGCGCTGGCGGCCAGGCTGCAGACCTTTCTGGAGCAGGCATGAGGCCCCGCTCGGCTGCGGCCCGCTGCCTGCTGGCCGCCACGCCGTAGGTGCCTCGACCCCATCGGCCTAATCGCCAACCACGCCAAGATGGCGCCGGCCGAGGTGCAACCGCCGCAGCGCGCCCTGCGGCGCCGGTCAAAAGGCCGGTGGCAGCCCCGTGGTCTGCCGGCGGGTGCGTCGGCAATCGCCGCTACTCATCCAGCAAACCCCATTGCTGCAGCATGAAGGTGTAGGTGCGGGCCGTCTCGCGCAACGCGTCGAAGCGGCCCGACGCGCCGCCGTGGCCGGCCGTCATGTTGATGTCGAACAGCACCGGCGCGCCACTGGTGTTCAGCGTGCGCAGCTTGGCGACGTACTTGGCCGCCTCCCAGTAGGGCACCTGGCTGTCGTTGATCGCGGTCTTGGCCAGCAACGCCGGGTAGGCCGCGGGCTTGAGGTTGTCGTAGGGGCTGTAGGCGCGCATCCAGGCGTACTCGTCGGCCTTGTTGGGGTTGCCCCACTCGATGTACTCCTCCGTCGTCAGCGGCAGGCTGGCGTCGAGCATGGTGTTGAGCACGTCGACGAAGGGCACCTGCGCGACGACCGCCTTGAACAGTTCGGGCCGCAGGTTGGTCGCTGCGCCCACCAGCAGGCCACCGGCGCTGCCGCCGTGGATGATGAGCTGGCTGGGCTGCGTGTAGCCGTGCTTTACCAGCGCCTCGGCACAGGCGACGAAGTCGGTGAAGGTGTTCATCTTCTTGGCCAGCTTGCCGTCGAGGTACCACTGCCGGCCCAGGTCGCCGCCGCCGCGGACGTGGGCGATGGCGTAGATGACGCCGCGGTCCAACAGCGACAGCCGCGGGCTGGCGAAGCGCGGGTCGCTGGGGATGCCGTAGCTGCCATAGCCATAAAGCAGCAGCGGCTGCGGGCCGGCGCGGCGCTTGTCCTTGCGCCAGACCAGGCTGACGGGCACCTGCGTGCCGTCGGCCGCCTTCACCCACAGGCGTTCGCTGGCGTAGAGGCTGGCGTCGTAGCCCCCCTGCACCGGGGCCACCTTCAGCAGCGACAGATTGGCCGTGGCCAGCTCGGCCTCGTAGGTGGAGTTGGGCGTGGTCAGCGAGTTGTAGGCAAAGCGCACGCGCGGCGCATCGAACTCGCGCTGGCCGGACAGCACCGCGTTGTAGGACAGCTCCTGGAACGCAACCTCGCGAGGCGCGCCACCGGCCAGCGGGTAGATGCGCAGCTTCACGGAGCCGCCCTCACGGATCTGCGCGACGGCATGCGTCTTGAACGCGACCACCTGCTCGATCATCGCATCGGCACGGTGGGCGATCAGCTCGCGCGCGTGCCGCAAGTCCCGCGCACCGTAGAGCGCCCCCTGGCCTGCCTTGACTGGCAGGCGCAGCAGCCGGAAGTTCACGCCACGGTCGTTGATGCGCAGCAGCAGCTCGTTGCCGAACGGCGTGATGGCGTACTCCTGGCCGGCCTTGCGCGGCAGCACCTCGCGCCAGCGGCCCTGGGGCTGGTCGGCCGGCAGCACGCGCCAGTCCATCGTGTCCTTGGCCTGCGCGCCCAGCATCAGCGTGCGGCCGTCCAGCGACTTGGTCAGCATCAGGTTGAAGAGCTCGTCCGGCTCCTCATGCACCAGCGTGTCGGCGGAGGCACCCAGCCTGTGACGCCAAAGCTGGTGCGAGCGCCGTGCCTGGTTGTGGCGGATGTAGAACAGCGTCTGGCTGTCGGCCGCCCACACGAAGGCGTCGGCATGCGGCGTCGTCGCGACGACGCGGTCCTCGCCGGTCGCGATGTCGCGCACGTGCAGCTCGAAGTCGCGCGCACCGCTGCTGTCTACGCCATAGGCCAGCAGCTTGTCGTCGGGGCTGACGGCCATGCCATTGAGGTTGACGAATTTGCGCGTCTTGGCCAGCTCGTTCAGGTCCAGCAGCAGCTGCTCGGGCGCCGCGGGGTCGTCCAGCCGCTGCGGCCCCTGCGCCGCGCGGCGGAAGAACACCGGGTATTGCTGGCCCACGTCGATGCGGCTGCCGTACCACCAGGCACCCTGTCGCTGCGGCACGGCCTGGTCGCGCTGCTGCACGCGGCCCTTCATCTCCTCGAACAGCTTGGCCTCCGCCGCCGCATAGGGCTTGAACCAGGCGTCGGCGTAGGCCGCCTCGGCCTTCAGGTGGGCTTGCACTGCGGCGTCGTCCTTGTCGCGCAGCCAGTAGTAGTCGTCGATGCGGTGGTCGCCGTGCACGCTGACGTCTTTGGGCTTCTTGGCGGCGACGGGCGCGGCAAGGCCGTCGGCCTGGGCCGGGCTGGTGGTCCAGATCAGGCTGGTGGCGAGCACGGCCAAGTGGGCCAGCGCGCGCCAGGAAGGCATGGAAGGCATGTGCTTGTTCTCCAGCCGGGCGCTGCCCGCGGCAGCCGAACCCCGGCGCAGCGGAGTTTGCCTGCTCCGCCCGCCGTCAGCGGCCACCCAACCAGCGGCCTGCGCGGGCCATGGCCTGCAGGTCGGCGAAGCGAGTCTCGCCGCGCATGCGCAAGGCCGGCCACAGCCGCAGCAGCAACTCGGCGGTGGCCAGCGTGTCGGCGGCAGCGCGATGGCGCTGGGCGCAGCGGATGCCGAAGTGGGCCATCCAGTCGTCCAGCGACCCGGCGCCCGGCACCGCATGCAGGGCCGCGGCGACGGGCGCGAGGTCGGCCCAGGGGTTGCGCAGCCGCCGGCCCAGCTGGCGCTGCATGTCGCGCTGGATCATGGCGCGGTCGAAGGGCGCGTGGAAGGCCAGCAGTGGCGCCTCGCCCACCCAGGCCTCGAAGGCCTGCAGCACCTCGCCAGCCGGCCGTCCGCCGCGCTGGGCCGCCAGGCCGATGCCGTGCAGCAGGATGTTGGCGCGCGCGACCTCATCGGGGTTCTGCACCGTGTCGTGCTGACGCAGCAGCAGCTCGAAGCTGTCACCCAGCCGGATGACGGGCGCGCCGCCGGACAGGTCCAGCGCGATGCCGGCGATGGCCAGCAGGCGATCGTGCTCGACATCCAGGCCGCTGGTCTCGACATCCAGCACGATCCAGCGTGTCGCCGGCTCGGCCGCAGCCGCGCGCCGTGCCCACCAGGCGGCCAGGGCCTTCATCTCAGGCCTCCCTTCCGCAGTCGCGGCAACCGCGACGTATGTAACGGGCGCGCATTTCGGGCCGAGCGCCGGCCCGCCCCAAGCCGGCCCGCGTGGGCGATGTGCACGCGGCTCAACGCCGCGTGCATCGCCGTCCCCTCGGGGGACCGACTGGGCTCGCCGGCGTTCAGCCGGAGCGAGACCAGGCGAGGGGCCTGTTTCACCGCAGCCAGTCCAGTTCGATGCGCTGCTGCAGCCGACGCGCCAGCTTGCAGCATTCTTTGAGCATGCGCCGGTCCACATCGTTGAGCGTATCGAAGGCGATCCAGTTGGGATTGGCCCGCGCTTGCGCACCAGCTTCCAGCTGCACGCGCAGTCGCAGCATCTGCAGAAACTCGAAGGCAACCACCCAGCCCTCACCCTCGCTCGCCGGCACCTGCATCAGCGGCGCCGCCGCCTCCAGGCGCGCGCGCGTGCCGGTCGCGGCCAGGCCATGGGCCAGGGCGAACAGCCGCGCCGCATCGACGAACAAGGCCGTGCCCTGCAGCTTGAGGTCCATGCCCTCGCGGCCGTCGACCGTCTGGCCTTCGAGGGCACCGAGCCAGTTCAGTGGCGGGCGGCTGCGCAGTGCGTTCTCGCCGAGTTGGCGCAGGAAGCGCGGCAGCGCGGCAGCGTGGCGCCCCAGCAGCTCGCGCAGCGGCTGCGCCAGCGCGGCGTCGCCCGCCAGCGGACGGAAATCGAAATAGATGCTGGCCTGCAGCAGGTCCTGCGGCGCGCCATGCTCCATCCATTCGTTGAAGGCCCGCAGCCACTCCTGCGGCGTGCGGCAGCAGGCCGGCTCCGAGGCCATGATGCCGCCTTTGCACAGCGGGTAGCCGCAGGCATCCAGCGCCTCGTTGACCTCGCGCGCAAAAGCCATCCAGCGCGGACGGTCGGCATCGGGCTGCACGCTGACGAAGATCAGGCCGTTGTCCTGGTCGGTGGCCAGGGTCTGCTCACTGCGCCCTTCGGAGCCGAAGGCCAGCCAGCAGGCCTGGCCCATGTCCATGCCGCGCGCGACCGCCACCAGCTGCAGCAGGCGCTGGGTCAGCACGTCGTTGAGGTGCGAGACCAGCTCGGTGAGCTGCCGCGCCGCCACACCCTGGGCCAGCAGATTGCGCGCGAAGCGGCGGATGTCCTGGGCGACCAGCTTGAGCGCGTCGATGCTGCCGGCGGCGCGAATGGCGCTGCTGACCTGCTTGAGCGAGAGCTGCTGCAGCGCGAACAGGTCGCGCTCGGAGACCATCCCCACCAGGCGCTCGCCGTCGAGCACCGGCACATGGCGCAGGCCGTGGCGCGACATCAGCAGGGCCGCGTCCTGGGCAGTGTCGCTGAGCTGCAGGCCCAGCACGGGCTGGCTCATGACAGCCGCGATGGGGGTGTCCAGCGACAGCCGCGGCAGCACGATGCGCGACAGCAGATCGTGGCGGGTCAGGATGCCCAGCGCGCGCCGGTCGGCGTCGGCCACGAGCAGGGAGCCGACGCGCTGCGCCTCCATCAGCGCCAGCGCCTCGTGCAGCGGCGTCTCGGGCGCCACGCAAACCGGCACGCCGCGCAGCAGCTGCGCCAGCGGCGTCTCCAGCGACTGCTCGGCCAGGGTCTGCGATACGTAGGCGACCTGCAGCGCGCGGCGCGACAGCGCCAGGAACTGCGCCACGCGGCGGTTCAGGAAGTCGGCAAAGACGGCGCTGCGCCGCGCCACGGCCTGCACCGTCGCCGCCGGGATCAGCAGGCAGAACGTGTCGCCCTGGGCCCGGTAGCTGGCGGTCACCGGCCGCTGGCCCAGCAGGGCCGCGACCGGGAACATCTCGCCCGCCTCGTAGTGCAAGCCGCCGGCGGTCTCGGCCAGGCCGCGCTGCGCGCTGACTGCGCCCTGCCGCAGCAGGTACAGCCGCCCAACCGGGCCATGCTCGGGCCCCAGCACCAGTTCATCCGGGGCGTAATAGGCCTCGGACGCCGACGCCAGCAGCTCGTGCAGTTCGTCGAGCTGCATCTGCGCGAACGGTGCATGGCCGCGCAGCTCCTGCACGAGCTGGGCCAGCAGGCTGGCCGACGGTGAGGCAGAGGAGTCCATCGCGAGCCTCGGTGAAACGAAAAAGGCCCCGCGGCAAGCCGCAGGGCCCGGACAGGGTTCAGGCCACCGTCAGGCCTTGCCCAGCTTCAGGTCGGGGTAGCGGACATGCTCGACCAGCTCCTGGGTTTCCTTCTTGGGTGCCGGCGTCAGCAGGCTGACGATGATGATCACCGCAAAACCCAGCGGCACGCCGAACAGCCCGGCCGAGATGGGCTGGATGCCCCACCAGAGCTCGACGGGCGAGGTGACGCCAAACACGCCGCGCAGCCAGGGCTGGGTCGTCACCATGTAGTAGAAGGTGATGCCGAGACCCGCGGCGATGCCCAGGGATGCGCCCCACTTGTTGGCGCGCTTCCAGAACACCCCCAGCACCAGTGCCGGGAAGAAGGCCGCCGCCGCGAACGAGAAGGCCGCCGAGACGAGGAACAGGATGTCGGCCGGCTTCTGCGCCGCGACGTAGGCCGCGGCCAGCGCCACAGCCAGCAGCAGCACCTTGGAGATGGTGACGCGGCGGGCGGTCGAGGCGTTCGGGTCGATCATCTTGTAGTAGACGTCGTGGCTCAGCGCGTTGGCGATGGTCAGCAGCAGGCCGTCGGCCGTGGACAGCGCCGCCGCCAGGCCGCCAGCCGCCACCATGCCGGAGATGACATAGGGCAAGCCGCCGATCTCGGGCGTGGCCAGCACGATGATGTCGCCACCGATGCGCATCTCACCGAGCTGGAGGATGCCGTCCTTGTTGACGTCGGTCACCGATAGCAGCGCCGGGTCGACCTTGGCCCAGTTGGTGATCCAGGCCGGCAACTGATCGAAGGGCGTGCCCACCAGCACGGTGAAGACCTCGTACTTGACCAGCACGGCCAGCGCCGGGGCGGTGAAGTAGAGCAGGAAGATGAAGAACAGGCTCCAGGTCACCGACTCGCGCGCCTCCTTCACCGAGGGCGTGGTGTAGTAGCGCATCAGGATGTGCGGCAGCGCGGCCGTCCCCACCATCAGGCAGAACACCAGGGCCAGGAAGTTGCGGCGGGACTCGTTGAAGGTCTTCTGCGCCTTCTCGTCGCCATTGGGGTCGCCGGCGAACTGCTGCGCATGCGCAGGCATCCCGGCCAGCGGCTTGGCGCGGGCTTCGTTGGCGGTCTTGGCGGCAGTCCACACCTTCTTGGCTTCGGCCTCATCCTTGGGCAGTGCGGCCAACGCCTTCTGCGCCGCCTCGATGTCGGCAGCAGGCGCGTTGGCAGCCGTCAGCTCCGCCACTTTGGCCGAGGCCGCGGCGCGGTCTGCGGCAAGCGCGGCGGGAATGTCCTTGAGTTTGGCATCGAACTCGGCGGCACGGGCCTTGAAGACCTCGATGACCTCCTTCTCCTTGGGATCCTCCTTGATCTTCTTCTCGGCCGCGCTGACCTTCTCCAACTGGTAGCCGTAGATGGCCTGCGGCACGGGGATGCCGGTCTGTTTCACCGACAACCACACCACCGGCACCATGTAGGCAATGATCAGGATGATGTACTGCGCCACCTGGGTCCAGGTCACCGCCCGCATGCCGCCCAGGAAGGAGCACACCAGGATGCCGGCCAGGCCGACGAAGACACCCACCTCGAAGGCCAGGCCCGAGAGCCGCGCCGTGATCAGGCCCACGCCGTAGATCTGCGCCACCACGTAGGTGAAGGAGCAGAGGATGGCGGCAATGACGCCCAGGATGCGCGGCAGGTTGCCCTCGTAGCGCGCACCGAGGAAGTCAGGAATGGTGAACTGGCCGAACTTGCGCAGATACGGCGCCAGGAACAGTGCCACCAGGCAATAGCCGCCGGTCCAGCCCATGATGAAAGCCAGACCGCCGTAGCCGGTCAGGTAGAGCGTGCCGGCCATGCCGATGAAGCTGGCCGCCGACATCCAGTCGGCCCCGGTGGCCATGCCGTTGTAGACCGCCGGCACTCGTCGGCCCGCCACGTAGTACTCGCTCGCATCGCTGGTGCGGCTCATGAAGCCGATGCCGGCGTAGAGCAGCACGGTGGCAAGCAGGAAGATGAAGCCGATGTACTGCCGCGACAGGCCCAGTTGCTCGGCAATTGCGAGCACGGTGATGAAGGCGATGAAGCCGCCCGTGTACCAGGCGTAGACCTTGTTGAGCTGCTTCTTGAAACCGGCATTGGCGGACTTGCTGATGTAGCCGCCGCCGAGTTCGGGAGTTGCGCCTGCCATGTCAGTCCTCCTCGGCCACGCCGTGTTCCTGGTCCAGGCGGTTCATGGTCCGCGCGTAGAACCAGATGATCAGGCAGTAGACGATCAGCGCGCCCTGGGACCCAACCCAGAAGCTGAACGGCCAGCCAAAGAAATTGAAGCTCAGCTCGCGGGCGAAAAAGCCCACGACGAAGGTCACCACGAACCAGATCGCCAGCAAGATTCCTGTGATGCGCAGGTTCTTCTGCCAATACTGGCGGTGTCGCTCAGTCAACTGCATGCTGTTGTCTCCTGTTGTCATCGGGCCTTGCGACCCCGGCTACACCCGGCGCGCCAACCGCTCGCACCACTGCACGACCTCGCGGCCGTCAAACGACCTTCAGCCGACCAGTCCGGTCTCGCGCTCAAGCTGAGCGGCGATCTTGGGCTCGAAACCCTTGAGGTGGGCGATGATTCGCCGCGTCTCGTCGGGCTGCTGACGGTCCCAATGCAGCCGCGCCAGCTGATACCAGCCGTAGGGGCTCATCGGTTGCAGTTCGGTGTTGCGCTTGAGCGCGGCAGCGGCTTCGTCGAGGCGCTGCAGCCGGATCAGGGCCAGCCCCAGGCCATACCAGGCGCGGTCGAGCTTGTCATCCAGCGCCAGCGCCTGGCGGAAGGCCGGCTCGGCCTCCTCCGGCTTGTCCATCTGCTCGAGCACGAAGCCGAGGTTGAACCAGTCCCCGGCACTGCGCGTCGGCGCCAGACGCACCAGCTCGCGCAGGTCGCCCGCGGCAGCGGCGGCGTCGCCGCGCTGGGCGCGCAGGTGAGCCCGCGTGGCGAGCAGATGCGGATGCGCCGGCCAGCGCAGCAGCAGATCGTCGCAGGCTGCTTCGGCGGCCGCCGAGCGACCCAGCAGCAGCGCCGCCAGCAGCCGCATGCGGCCCAGCAACAGGCCCAGGCCTTGCTTCAACGGCATGCCGCCACCCCCAGCTCCAGGCACAGGCCGATCTTGAGCGCCGTGGCCCCCAGCCACACCATGCTCAGCAGCAGGAAGGTGGCCAAGGGGATGTGGCGATCCAGCACGACACGCGGGCTGATGAAGCGCACCATGCGCTCGAAGGGCCGGGTCAGCACCTGCAGCAACTGGTAGAACAAGTTGCTGTCACGCCGCGCCCCCGCCAGCAGCCCCAGCAGCCAACGGCCGAGCAGCGCCAGCCAAGCGATCTCCGCAATCAGCTTCAGCGATGCAGTCAGCAGCAGCATGGTCAACCTCGCACGGCGTGCGCGGACTGTGCGCCAGCGCGGCTTACGGCGTTCTGACAGATTCGGGGCGCCAAGGGTGGCTCCCACTATCGCTAACCCTTGAAACCAGGAGCCGACCGCCCGAATGCCGCCCGCGTTCCACGCCCTAAAATCTCGCCCTTTCGCGCCGCTGGCGGGCCCGCAGCGGCCTGCGCGATCACCGACTGCACCCCATGGACATCGAACACATCAACCAAATCGGCAATCTGCTGTCCGACCTCTCAGCGCGCACCGACGCGCTAAGGGGGTATCTTTGACTTCGACCGCAAATCGCTGCGACTGAACGAAGTCAACGCCGCGCTGGAGAACCCCAACGTCTGGAACGACCCCAAGCGCGCGCAGGAGCTGGGCAAGGAGAAGCGCCAGCTCGAAACGGTGGTGGACACCATCAAGCATCTCTCCACCTCGCTGAGCGACAACACCGAGCTGTTCGAGATGAGCCGCGCGGAAGGCGACGAGGCCGGCATGCTGGCCATCGAGGAGGACGCCAAGGCGCTGCAGGCCAAGGTGGAGGAACTGGAGTTCCGCCGCATGTTCAACAACCCGGCGGACCCGAGCAACTGCTTCATCGACATCCAGGCCGGCGCCGGCGGCACCGAGGCCTGCGACTGGGCCGGCATGCTGCTGCGCCAGTACCTGAAGTACTGCGAGCGCAAAGGCTTCAAGGCCACGCTCGAGGACGAGACGCCCGGCGACGTGGCCGGCATCAAGAGCGCCACCATCAAGGTCGAGGGTGAATACGCCTTCGGCCACCTGCGCACCGAAACCGGCGTGCACCGCCTGGTGCGCAAGAGCCCGTTCGACTCCTCCGGCGGCCGCCACACCTCGTTCGCGTCGCTGTTCGTCTACCCCGAGATCGACGACAGCATCGAGATCGACATCAACCCGGCGGACGTGCGCGTCGACACCTTCCGCGCCTCGGGCGCCGGTGGCCAGCACATCAACAAGACCGACTCGGCGGTGCGTCTGACACACATCCCGACCGGCATCGTCGTGCAGTGCCAGGACAGCCGCAGTCAGCACAGCAACCGTGACGTCGCCTGGCGCCGGCTGCGCTCGCGGCTGTACGACCATGAGATGCGCAAGCGCATGGAAGAGCAGCAGAAGCTGGAAGACACCAAGACCGACGTCGGCTGGGGCCATCAGATCCGCTCCTACGTGCTGGACCAGAGCCGCATCAAAGACCTGCGCACCAACTACGAAACCTCGGCGACGCAGAAGGTGCTGGACGGCGATCTCGATGCCTTCATCTACGAGAGCCTGAAGCAAGGCGTCTGAACCGGGCCGCTGCGGCGGCCCTCTCTTCTCCCTTTTCAAGGAAGCTCCCCTCATGCGCGAAGGCAACGCTCCCCTGATCCACCGTCTGGACTACCAGCAGCCGGCCTACTGGATCCGCAAGGTCGACCTGACGTTCGACCTCGATCCGGCCAAGACGCTCGTCAGCAGCAAGCTGCAGATCGAGCGCAACCGCGCCGTGCCGCATGGCCCGCTGCGCCTGCATGGCGAGGACCTCAAGCTGCTGCGCGTGCTGATCGACGGCAGCTCGGTGTCCTTCCGCCAGGAGGGCAACGAGCTGGTCATCGAAGGCGCGCCCGACGCGGACTTCACGCTGGAGATCCGCAACACCTGCTGCCCGGACAAGAACACCGCGCTGTCAGGCCTGTACACCTCGGGCGGCAGCTTCTTCACGCAGTGTGAGGCCGAGGGCTTCCGGCGCATCACCTATTTCCTGGACCGGCCGGACGTGATGGCCGTCTACACGGTCACGCTGCGCGCCGACAAGGCGAAATACCCCATCCTGCTGTCCAACGGCAACCTGGTCGAGACCGGCGAGCTGGACAACGGCCGCCACTTCGCCAAGTGGCACGACCCCTTCCCCAAGCCCAGCTATCTGTTCGCCGTGGTGGCGGGCGATCTGGTGGCGCGCGAGCAGCGCATCCGCACGCGCGCCGGCCGCGACCACCTGCTGCAGGTGTTCGTCCGCCGCGGCGACCTGGAGAAGACCGAGCACGCGATGAACAGCCTCATCGCCGCCATCGTCTGGGACGAGGCCCGCTTCGGCCTGCCCCTGGACCTGGAGCGCTTCATGGTGGTCGGCGTGTCCGACTTCAACATGGGCGCGATGGAGAACAAGGGCCTGAACATCTTCAATACGGCCGCCCTGCTGGCCTCGCCGGCCACGGCGACCGATGCCGACTTCGCCCGCATCGAATCCATCGTCGCGCACGAGTACTTCCACAACTGGACCGGCAACCGCGTGACCTGCCGCGACTGGTTCCAGCTGTCGCTCAAGGAAGGCCTGACCGTCTTCCGCGACCAGGAGTTCTCGATGGACATGGCCGGCACGCCGTCGGCACGCGCCGTCTGTCGCATCCAGGACGTGCGCCAGCTGCGCACGCTGCAGTTCCCCGAGGACAGCGGCGCCATGGCCCACCCGGTGCGCCCGGACAGCTACAGCGAGATCAACAACTTCTACACGGCCACCGTCTACGAGAAGGGCGCCGAAGTCGTGCGCATGTATCAGACGCTGGTCGGTCGCAAGGGCTTCGAGGCCGGCATGAAGCTGTACTTCGAGCGCCACGACGGCCAGGCCGTGACCTGCGACGACTTCGCGCAGGCCATCGCCGACGCCAACCCCGGATCGCCGCTCGCGACCCGGCTGGACGCGTTCAAGCGCTGGTATTCGCAGGCCGGCACGCCGCGCGTGACCGCGCATGGCGAGCATGACGCCACCGCCCGCACCTACACGCTGCGCCTGACCCAGCAGACGCCGGCCACGCCCGGCCAGACAGACAAGCAGCCACAGGTCATCCCGGTCGTCATGGGGCTGCTGGACCGCCATGGGGCCGCGCTGCCGCTGAACGCAGCGGGCGACACCGAGACGGTGCTGGTGCTGGACCAGGCCGAACAGGTCTTCGTCTTCGAGAACATCGACAGCGAGCCCGTGCCCTCGCTGCTGCGCGGTTTCTCGGCGCCGGTGGTGCTGGACGACGGCCTGTCCGACGCCGGGCTGCTGGTGCTGATGCGCCATGACAGCGACCCCTTCAACCGCTGGGAGGCCGGCCAGCGCCTGGCACTCAACCGCATCCTGCACACGCTGCGCACCGGCCAGCCGCTGGTGCTGAGCAGCGTCTTCATCGACGCGATGCGCGGCATCCTGAACCACCCGGAGCTGGATCCCGCGTTCAAGGAACTGGCCCTGACCCTGCCCGGCGAGGCCTACATCGCCGAGCAGCTGGACGTGGTGGACCCACAGGCCATCCACGCCGCCGTGATGGCCGCGCAACAGCAGCTCGCCAGCGCGCTGCGCGACGACTGGGCCGCCGCCTTCGAGGCCCACCAGGTCAAGGGCGGCTACACGCCCGACCCGGTCTCGGCCGGCAAGCGCGCGCTGGCCAACCTGGCGCTGTCCATGCTGGTGCTGGACGCGCAGGCCAGCGGCGACACCGTGTGGCCCGGCAAGGCCTACCAGCGCTTCAAGGACGCGTCCAACATGACCGAGCGCCTCGGCGCCTTGACCGCACTCGTGAACGCCGGCGCCGCGCTGGCGCAGCCGGCGCTGGAGCGTTTCCACGCACTCTTCAAGGATGACGCACTGGTCATCGACAAGTGGTTTGCGCTGCAGGCCCGCGCCCCCGAGGTGGACGGCCGCGTCTTCGCGCGCGCCAAGGCGCTGACCAAGCATCCCGACTTCACGCTGAAGAACCCCAACCGCGCGCGCAGCCTGCTGGCCTCGCTGTGCATGTTCAATCCGGCCGCCTTCCACCGCACCGACGCGGCCGGCTATGTGTTCTGGGCCGAGCAGGTGCTGGCCATCGACGCCATCAACCCGCAGCTGGCCAGCCGCATCGCCCGCGCGATGGACCGCTGGGCGGTGCTGGCCGAGCCCTACCGCAGCGCCGCCCGCGAGGCCGTGGCCCGCGTGGCCGCCAAGCCCGACCTGTCCGCCGACGTGCGCGAGATCGTCGAGCGCGCCCTCGCTTCCGGAGGCTGAGCCATGTCACGCCAGACCAGCCTGACCCAATACCTCATCGAGCAGCAGCGCGAGCACGGCCACATCCCGCAGGAGCTGCGGCTGCTGATCGAGATCGTTGCGCGCGCCTGCAAGCGCATCGCCATCGCCGTCAACAAGGGCGCGCTGGGCGACGTGCTCGGCAGCGCCGGCAGCGAAAACGTGCAGGGCGAGGTGCAGAAAAAGCTCGACATCATCGCCAACGAGGTGCTGATCGAGGCCAACGAATGGGGCGGCCACCTCGCCGCGATGGCCAGCGAGGAAATGGACGGCATCTACGTGGTGCCCAACCGCTACCCGCAAGGCGAATACCTGCTGCTGTTCGACCCGCTGGACGGCTCCAGCAACATCGACGTCAACGTGTCCATCGGCACCATCTTCAGCGTGCTGCGCAAGGTGGGCCATGCGCGCGGCGTGTCGGAGGAAGACTTCCTGCAGCCCGGCAAGCAGCAGGCCGCCGCCGGCTACTGCGTCTACGGCCCGCAGAGCATGCTGGTGCTGACGGTGGGCGACGGCGTGGCCGTCTTCACACTGGACCGGGAGACCGGCTCCTGGGTGCTGACCCAGGACCAGGTGCGCATTCCCGAGGACACCAAGGAATTCGCGATCAACATGTCCAACATGCGCCACTGGGCCCCGCCGGTGCGCCGCTACATCGACGACTGCCTGGCCGGCTCGACCGGCCCGCGTGGCAAAGACTTCAACATGCGCTGGGTGGCCAGCATGGTGGCCGACGTGCACCGCATCCTGACCCGCGGCGGCGTGTTCCTCTACCCCTGGGACCAGCGCGAGCCCGACAAGCCCGGCAAGCTGCGCCTGATGTACGAAGCCAACCCCATGGCCTTCGTCATCGAGCAGGCCGGCGGCGCGGCCACCACCGGCACCGAGCGCATCATGGACCTCAAGCCCACCAAGCTGCACGAACGCGTGCCCGTGGTGCTGGGATCCAAGAACGAGGTCGAGCGCATCGCCGCCTACCACCGCGAGACAAGCTGAAAATTCCCGCTATAATGGCGGGCTATTGACGCGGCAGCACTGCAAGCGAGCAAGGCCGGCATAGCTCAGTTGGTAGAGCAGCGCATTCGTAATGCGAAGGTCGGGGGTTCGACTCCTCTTGCCGGCACCAAAAGCATCAAGCACTTGGCCCAGCCTCACCCGCTGGGCTTTGTTGTTTCTAGGGCCCTGTCGGGCTTGAGCTTGCCGCGGTGACAAGCCCGATGCCGTGCGTGTCCTTCAAGCCTTCGAGGACTGCGCCGTGATTGAGCTCAAGCTGCCGGCCCCGGCCTGCGCGTCGGCGGCGCCTATAGAATCCGGCGCTTTCTATCGACGGCGGCCCTCTGGCAGCCGAGTCCGAAGACATTTGCGAGCCCGCATGAATCTCACGTCGCTCTCCCGCGCCAGCGCCACTCAATCCCTGATCCGCTGGGGCCGGCGTCTCATGTGCCTGGCTGGCTTGGCGGCCAGCCTCGCTGCCCCCGCTCTGGCTGCCGAACAGACGCGCAGTGGCGACACGGACTCCGGCCCGGTGCGGTTGACGTCCCCGTCGCGCGACGATCAACGCCAGTATGTCGCGGATCCGTTGCGACTGCCCGCACCGTCTCTGCCGCGCAGCGAGTTCGAGACCTATGTGCAAGGCCTGGTGGGCCCGGAGCCCGTCATCCGCCGCTTCGGTGCCGATCTCATCGCCGGCGAAAGGCTGCCGCGTGCCGACGCGGAAACGGTCGCCGAGGTTCCGGCGGACTATGTCGTCGGCGTCGGTGACGAGTTGCGCGTGGCCATCTGGGGCAGCGTGGACGCCGACCTGCGCCTGACGGTCGACCGTTCGGGCCGCATCAACATTCCGCGCGTGGGGCCCGTGCTGGTGGCAGGCGTGCGCCATGCCGAACTGGGAGCACTGTTGCAGCAGCGCGTGGCTCAGGTGTTCCGCAACTTCCAGCTCAGCGCGACGCTGGGCAAGGTGCGCAGCATGCGCATCTATGTGACGGGCTTCGCCGTCCGTCCGGGCGCCTACACCGTCAGCGCTCTGTCGACGCTGGTCAACGCGGTGATGATTTCTGGCGGCCCGTCGGCCGCGGGCAGCATGCGCCGCATCGAGCTGCGCCGGGTCGGCAAGCCGCCGCTCGCGTTCGACCTCTACGACCTGCTGGTGCGCGGCGACAAGAGCGCCGATCGCAGCCTGCAGGCCGAGGACGTCGTGCACTTCACCGCGGTGGGCGAGCAGGTCGCGATGATCGGCAGCGTCAACCACCCGGCGGTGTTCGAGCTGAAGCCTGGCGAGACGGTCACCGACCTGGTGGCGATGGCGGGCGGCTTCACCGCCGTCGGCGAACGCGGCCGCGTGCTGATCGAACGCCTGCAGGACCGCAACGATGTCCGGGTGGTGGAGTTGAAGCTGCCCGCCCAGGGCAAGGAGCAACCGCGGGCCGGTGACGTCGTGCGCGCGGTCAGCGCGATCACGGCGGCCCAGTCGCAGCTGAAGAAGAACAAGCGCGTGCGGGTCGAAGGTGAAGTCAACCGCCCGGGCGAGTACCTGCTGCCGCCTTCCAGCACCTTGCTCGACGCCATCAAGGCGGCAGGCGGGCTGACGCCGGCCGCCTACGTGTTCGGCGCCGAGCTGAACCGCGACAGCGTGCGCACGCAGCAGGAGCAGAACTACGACCGTGCGCTGCGTGACCTGGAAACAGAGTTCACGCGCAAGGCCAGCACGCAAAAAGCCGCGACCGGCGACGACGCTGCAGCACTGGCTGCCCAGGCGGCTGGCACGGCCAAGCTCATCGAGCGGCTGCGCAGCGTGCGCCCGACTGGGCGCATCGTGCTGCAGCTGGAGCCCAACGCCACCGAGCTGCCCGACGTGGCCACCGAGGACGGCGACCGTCTGCTGATCCCGGCCCGCCCGGACACGATTGGCGTGTTCGGCAGCGTCTTCAATGGCGGCAGTTTCCTCTACGGTCGGGGCGGCACGGTGCGCGACTACCTGAATCAGGCCGGCGGCACCACGCGCGGCGCGGACACCGGCGGCATCTTCGTGCTGCGCGCCAATGGCAGCGTGCTGAGCGCGCGGCAAAAGGCCTCTGGCTGGATCCTGTCCGGCAACGCGCTGGACACCACGGCGGCCCTGCCTGGCGACACCATCTTCGTGCCCGAGGAGTTGAACAAGACCACCTTCACGCAGGAAGCGCGGGAGTGGACGCAAATCTTCTACCAGTTCGGCCTGGGTGCTGCCGGTCTGAAGGTGCTACAAAACTGATGACGACGCCGATGACCACCGAACACGATTTGCCGGCGGACGAGCTGACCTTGAGCGACTACGCCGGCGCGCTGCTGGCACGATGGAAGCTCGCCATTGGCGCCCCGCTGGCGGCCGCCCTGCTGGCGCTGGGCGGCAGCTTCCTGATCAAGCCCACCTTCACCGCCAGCACCAGCTTTCTGCCGCCTCAGCAGCAGCAGGCAGGTGCTGCGGCGGGTGCGCTGGCCTCATTGGGCGCGCTGGCGGGCCTGTCCAGCGGCGTTCGCAACACCGGCGATCAATACGTGTTCTTCCTGAAGAGCCGCAGCATCGCAGACCACATGATTGCGCGCTTCGATCTGAAGGCTGTCTACGACGAGAAACTGCTGCACGATGCACGCCTGACGCTGAACGATAGAACTCGCGTCAGTCTGGGCAAAAAGGACGGCATCATCACCGTGGAGGTGGACGACCACGATCCCAAGCGAGCCGCCGACATGGCTGCCGCCTATGTGGACGAGCTCCGCAAATTGACCGCCGGGCTGACGCTGACCGAGGCGCAACAGCGGCGCGCCTTCTTCGAGACGCAGTTGCAGCAAGTGCGCAGCAAACTCGATGCGGCTCAAGCGGCGCTGCAAGGCAGCGGACTGTCTGCCGGCGTCATCAAGGCCGAGCCGAAGGCGGCCGTCGAATCGCTGGCCAAGCTGCGCGCCGAGCTGACTGCTGCGGAGGTGCGGCTGCAAGTGCTGCGCAACAGCTTTGCCGACTCGGCTCCGGAGGTGCAGCAGCAGTTGGCCGCCATCGGTCGTCTGCGCAGCGAGATCGCGCGAAGTGCCGAGACCGAAGCGTCATCCGCCGGCGGCTACGTGGGCGCTTACCGCGAGTTCAAGTATCAGGAAGCCTTGTTCGACCTCATTGCACGACAGTACGAGCTTGCCCGCATCGATGAAAGTCGCGACGGCGGGCAGTTGCAGATCATCGATGCCGCGCAGGTCCCCGAGCGCAAGTCCAAGCCCAAGCGCAGTCAGCTGATGCTGGCAGCCTTTGCAGCCGCAGCGCTGGGCGTGCTGGTCTACATCGCCCTGGCCCTGCACCGCGAGCGCGGCAAGGCTGTCTCCTGATTCATCCACCCGCCTGCGTGCAGCCCACAAGGTCGCAGGCACAGAAGCAGTCCCGACCTATGAACGTTTTCGCCCAACCCGTCACCGGCCGCAAGGTTCGCTTCGCCCTGGCCGGCTGCGGCCGCATCGCCAAGAACCATTTCGAGGCCATCCGCAAGCTCGGCGAGCAGTGCGAGCTGGTGGACGTTTGCGACATCGACCCCAAGGCCCTGGCCGAGGCCACCGCGGCGACCGGCGCCCGCGGCCATGCCAGTCTGACGCAGATGCTGGCGGCGACAAACGCCGACTGCATCGTGCTGACGACCCCCAGCGGCCTGCATGCGCGTCAGGCCATCCAGGCCGCCCAGGCCGGCTTCCACGTGATGACCGAGAAGCCCATGGCCACACGCTGGCAGGACGGTCTGGCCATGGTCAAGGCCTGCGACGACGCCGGCGTGCGCCTGTTCGTCGTCAAGCAGAACCGCCGCAACCCGACGCTGCAGATGCTGAAGAAGGCCGTTTCGGCCGGCCGTTTCGGCCGCATCCACATGGTCAATGTCAACGTGTTCTGGACCCGTCCGCAGAGCTACTACGACAGCGCCGCCTGGCGCGGCACGTGGGAGTTCGACGGCGGCGCCTTCATGAACCAGGCCAGCCACTACGTGGACCTGCTGGACTGGATCGTCGGCCCGGTCGAGAGCGTCATGGCCTACACCGGCACCCTGGCGCGCAACATCGAGGTCGAAGACTGTGGCGTGGCGGCGGTCAAGTGGCGCAGCGGCGCCATGGGCTCGATCAACGTCACCATGCTGACCTACCCGAAGAACCTCGAAGGCTCCATCACCATCCTGGGCGAAAAGGGCTCGGCCATCGTCGGCGGCGTGGCGGTCAACGAGATCAAGCACTGGGAATTCCAGGATGAGGACCCGATGGACGCCGGCATCCACGACGCCAGCTACCAAACCACCTCGGTCTACGGCTTCGGCCACCCGCTGTACTACAAGAACGTCATCGACGTGCTGCGCGGCGAAGCGGAGCCCGAGACCGATGGCCGTGAGGGCCTGAAGTCGCTGGAGCTGCTGATCGGCCTGTACCAGTCGGCCCGCGACGGCCGCCGCGTCAACCTGCCGCTGCACTACTGACATGGCCGTCACCATCCACCCGACTGCCATCGTCGACGCCGGTGCGCAGATCGGCGACGGCAGCCGCGTCTGGCATTTCGTGCACATCTGCGGCCAAGCCCGCATTGGCGAACGCTGCTCGTTCGGCCAGAACGTCTTCGTCGGCAACGACGTGGTCATTGGCAACAACGTCAAGATCCAGAACAACGTGTCGGTCTATGACGCCGTGACGCTGGAGGACGATGTGTTCTGCGGCCCCAGCATGGTGTTCACCAACGTCTACAACCCGCGCGCGGCCGTCGCCCGCAAGGATGAATACCGCCGCACGCTGGTCAAGCAAGGCGCCACGCTGGGCGCCAACAGCACCATCGTCTGCGGCATCACGGTGGGCCGCTATGCCTTCATCGGCGCCGGCGCCGTGGTCAACCGCGACGTGCCCGACTTCGCGCTGATGCTGGGTGTACCCGCACGCCAGGCCGGCTGGATGAGCCGCCACGGCGAGCGCCTGCGCTTCACCGGCAACGAAGCCGTCTGCCCGCACACCGGCGACCGCTATCGCCTCGTCGACGGCCGCTGCGAACTGATCCAGGACTGAACATGCAATTCATCGACCTCAAGAGCCAGTACCGGGCGCTCAAGACCAGCATCGACGCCCGCATCCAGAAGGTGCTGGACCACGGCCAGTACATCATGGGTCCCGAAGTCGCCGAGCTGGAGGCCGCACTGGCCGAGCTGACCGGCGCCAAGCACTGCATCACGGTCTCCAGCGGCACCGAAGCGCTGCTGATCGCGCTGATGGCCGAGGGTATCGGCCCCGGTGATGAGGTCATCACCACGCCGTTCACGTTCGCCGCCACGGCCGAGACCATCGTGCTGACCGGGGCCAAGCCCGTCTATGTGGACATCAAGCCGGGCGACTGCAACATCGACCCCACGCTGATCGAAGCGGCCATCACGCCGCGCACGCGGGCCATCATGCCCGTGAGCCTGTACGGCCAGGTGGCCGACATGGACGAGATCAACGCCATCGCTGCGCGCCATGGGCTGTCGGTCATCGAAGACGCGGCGCAGAGCTTCGGCGCCACCTACAAGGGTCGCAAGAGCTGCAACGTCTCCCGCATCGGTGCGACCAGCTTCTTCCCCAGCAAGCCGCTGGGCTGCTATGGCGACGGTGGTGCGCTGTTCACCAGCGATGACGCGCTGGCGCAGGCGATGCGCGAGATCCGTGTGCACGGCCAGAGCCAGCGCTACACCCACACACGCGTCGGCGTGGGTGGCCGCATGGACACGCTGCAATGCGCCGTGGTGCTGGGCAAGCTGGAGCGCTTTGCCTGGGAGATCGAACAGCGCAAGCGCCTGGGTGATCGCTACGCCGAACTGATCAAGGCCAGCGGCGCGCCGGTGGAGCTGCTGGACGTGGCGGCGGACCGCGACTGCGTGTGGGCTCAGTACACCGTCAAGGTGGATCACCGGGCTGACGTGATCGCAGCACTCAAGGAGCAAGGCATCCCGACGGCGGTGCACTACCCGCGGCCGCTGCACCGGCAGCCTGCGTATGCGGGCCAATGCTGCCCGGATTGCTGTCCCGTCAGTGACCAAGCCGCCGAGCGCGTGATGAGCTTGCCCATGAGTGCAGATCTGAGCGAAGCGGAACAGGAACGCGTGGTTCAGGCTCTTGCTGCGGCTGTAGCTTCTGCCTGAGCCGCAATCGCTGCTATCTCGTGCTCAGCTAGATTGATGGACTCTTCGCAGCCCGAACTCCAGGCAGCCGGAAGGTTCACGCGCGCCGTCCTCGTACTGGCGAGCGGCACCGCTTTGGCGCACGGGATTACCGCGGTATCCATGCCGCTATTAACGCGGATTTACACACCTGATAACTTCGGGCTGCTTGCCGTTTTCACCGCGCTGCTAGCGATTCTGTCGGTGGCCGCCTGCCTCCGCTACGAACTAGCGATCACACTCCCGGAAGATGATGGTGAGGCGCAAGGCCTCCTGGGTTTGTCTCTCGCTTGCTGCGTTGGTTTAACTCTCATGCTCGTGCTGCTGGTCGGCATGTTTCCTGAGTGGCTGAGCACCAGCTTGGGACAACCTCAGCTGAAGCCGTTCCTTTGGCTGCTCCCGCTTGGCTTTCTACTGGCGGGGAGCTATGGCGCGTTGCAGTTTTGGAATGTGCGAACGAAGGCATTCGGGTTCATGGCGGGGATGCGTGTTGCTCAGTCGGCGGGAAGTTCTGGTGCGCAAGTGGCGGTCGGCTTGGTGTTCGCTCACCCATTTGGGCTCCTGATAGGCCCTGTACTGAATTCAGGAATTGCTTGTGCCTTCATGGGCAGATCCCTGAAGCATGCATTGTCAGGCGTCACGATTGCACGGATGGTGGAGCTGGCTAGCAGCTATCGACGCTTTCCGCTGTACTCCACTGGTGAAGCCCTCGCCAACTGTGCCGCGATTCAATTGCCTGTGATTCTCATCGCTGCGCATGCTACGCCCGCAGAAGCAGGCCAGCTCTCGATGGCAATGTTCGTGGCGCAAGCACCGCTTTCCCTCATTGGAACCGCTATCAGTCAGGTTTATCTGTCGCGCGCGGCTGAACTTCAACGCATCGGTCAACTAGGTTCGTTCAGCATCCAAGTGCTTGGCAATCTGGCACGTACCGGCGCCGGACCTCTGCTTGCAGCGGGCATTCTGGCCCCAACCCTGTTCCCACTCGTATTCGGCGAAGATTGGACCCGCTCCGGATTGCTCTTGAGCTGGATGACCCCTTGGTTCTTGCTCCAGTTCTTGACGGTGCCACTCTCGATGTCCTTGCATGTCTGCTCGTGGCACCGCGCTGCAATGATGCTGCAGGTAGGTGGGCTTGTCCTTCGTGTCGGCGTCGTCGTGCTGTTTCAACAATGGGCCCCCCGCTGGACATCCGAGATTTACGCGCTCTCGGGCGCTCTGTTCTATCTGGTGTATTTGTTGATCATCCTTAACGCCGTCGGCGCCACCCCCAAGCAGACGGCAACCGAGATCCTCAAACGCGGCAAGCCAGTTGTTGCTTGGGTGTTGGGCGCGGCTATCGTGCCCGCGTTGCTGTTGTTGGTGCGGTCATGAGCGGACTCGACATCTCGCATGCACCGTCGCGACCTGCCACCAGCGTGAGCAGAACTCAGCCCGTCAGCTTGTGGCGGCGACTGCTATTTTTGGCATTCGTGCTGGCGTATGCGGCCGCCTTCTACGACGCCTACTTGTCTTACCTGAACCCGGTCTGGAGCTATTTCGGTTTCACTTATGAGCCGCTTGACGCGAACCGGACAGCTGTCGGCGTATTCCTCTTGGTGGTGACTGCACTGCTGCAGTGCCCGGTTTTGTCTTCACCACAGGCCTTGATCGCGTTCCTGCTGTACGCCAATGTCTACATTCCTGGCTTAGTCACCTCACTGCTGCTGCGCAAAGATGCGCTCGATGCCTATGGTCCGTTCCTGCTAGCTATCTCCATCGTTTTCGCTTGTGTCGGCTATGCGCTCAGCCGCCGCCCGCCTGCATGGACTGCGCAACCTCAACGAGGCGAATTCAGCCCGGCGCTCGGGCGGTTCACCGTGGCGACTTGGGTGGTCTGCATGCTCGCACTTTTCGCCAACTACCACTCTGTGATGGGCTTCTCGTCACTGGACGATCATGCTATGGTTTACGAGCAGCGTGTGGCCGGCACTGCAGATAGCCCGCTGCTCAGCTATCTGCAAACGTATTTCAGTAATGTGTTCAATCCGACGCTGCTGTTAATCGGTCTCACGCAAAGACGATATTGGATGGTACTGGGGGGCTTGGCTGGCGGAGTCACGATGTACGCCATCACCGCTCAACGCACCATATTGCTGCTCCCAGTAATCCTCATCTTGTTGTTCGTTTTGCTGAACGGACGACACAGCCGTCACGGTGCCAGCGAGATCATCCTCAGCGTATTGACCCTGGGCATGGTCGTGTCCAGTCGTTTCGAGGACGCGAATCTAGTTGCAGCATTGTTTGCATTGCTGCTCACTTTCCGCACCATCGCCATCCCTGGCCTAACACTCAGCCAGTACGAGGACCTTTTCTCCCAAATCGGACACACCTATTGGACTCATGTGAAAGGTGTCGACCTACTCGTTACAAAGCCTGCCTACGCGCTATCCGACCCGCTTTGGCCAAATCTAGGCTACATCGTGGGTGATCAGACATACAACAATCCGATCTTCAACGTGAATGCAAACTTGTTTGCTGGAGACGGCATCGCCGCAGCCGGAGCAGCAGGCGTTCTGTTCATCGGACTCGTTTTCGCGGGTTGGCTATGGTTGCTGGCAAAGGCGTCTAAGGGCTGGACACCTCTCTTCAGCACGCTGGCTCTATTGCCGGTTGCCATCTCGCTGACGAATGGCAACTTCTTCACCACGATGCTGTCTTTCGGCGGCATCTTCTGGCTGCTGGTGCTGCACTACGCAAAACCGGCGAGCGGGTCCGCCCAGTTGCGCTAACCATGCTAGCCTACCTCTGGTCGAAGTTCCTCAAGGTGGCCCGAGGCAGCGCGCTGCGGCACACCCTCGTCCACCCAAGCTCGCGCATCCATGCCGGCACCACGGCCATTGATTGCAGACTAGATCGCCACAGCTTCATTGGCTACGACTGCCAATTACTCAACGTAGAGATTGGCCCCTTCTGCTCGCTGGGCAGCCGAATCACCATCGGCGGCGTCGCTCACCCCAGCCACTTTGTGTCGACCAGCCCGGTCTTCCTCTCGCACAAGGACAGCGTCAAGGCCAAGTTCGCACGTCACGATTATCTTCCGCAGACGACCACGACGATCGGTGCAGATGTATGGATCGCCGATGGCGCCTACATCAAGGCAGGCGTGACTATTGGCCATGGCGCGATCGTCGGCATGGGGGCGGTAGTGACCCGGGATGTGCCGCCCTACGCCATCGTAGGGGGCAACCCTGCGCGCCTGATTCGGTACCGTTTCGAGCAGTCGATCGTTGAGGGGCTATTGGCGAGCCAGTGGTGGACATGGTCCGACGAACGGCTGACCGAATTCGGACCAGTCATGAGCGCTCCCGATGCCTTTCTTGCAAAGTTGAAAGGCCAATGAAGATCGTCCATTTCTGCCTCTCCTGTTTTTACGTTGACGGATACGGCTACCAAGAGAACCGCCTGCCAGCGCAGCATGTCAAGGACGGGCATGAGGTCACCATCGTCGCCTCCACCGAGTCCTTCGATGAAGAGCGCCGGCCCTGCTACCTGCAACCTGGCGACTACATGGGCACTGACGGCGCCCGAGTAATCCGGCTGCCCTATCGCCAAGGACTGCCCACCCCGCTGGCGCGCAAAGTGCGCGCCTATCCGCGTGTACGGCAGTTGCTGAATGAACTGCAGCCCGACGTCATCCTCTTTCATGGCATGTGCGCTTGGGAGCTGCTGACGGTGGCCAGCTACGTGCGTGAGCACCCCGAGGTCACGCTTTACGTCGATTGCCACGAGGATTTCAACAACAGCGCCCGCGGCTGGTTGTCACGGCACCTTTTGCACGGCGCCTTCTACCGGCCCATTTTGCGCAGCGCCCTGGACGTTGTGAAGGAGGTGCTCTGCATCACCGTAGAGTCCATACAGTTCGCAGAGCAGTTTTACGGCGTGCCATCGCGCCAGATTGCCCTATTTCCGCTGGCTGGTCATATTCACGACGACGCCGACTATGAAAGTCGCCGCCTGAGGCTGCGCCAAGCGCATGGCGTCGCCCCCGACGACGTCGTCATCGTGCAATCGGGCAAAATCACGGCTAACAAGCTGCTGCCTGATGCGCTGCGGGCTTTTGTGGCTACACCGTCACCCCGGCTCAGATTCTGGATCGTCGGCCAGATCGTTGACGGTGCCGATGAATGCCAGGCCTTGATTGCCGCTGACTCTCGCATCCGGTTCCTAGGCTGGAAGTCTCCCGAAGAGCTCGAAGACGTTCTGTGCGCGGCCGATGTCTTCCTGCAGCCCGCCGGTCAGACGGCGACAACGCAGATGAGCATGTGCTGCCGCTGCGCCGTCCTAGTCTCTGACGTGCCCAGCCACCAAGCCCTTTTCGTGAACAACGGTTTCCTGATCAATGAGCGGACCACGTTGGCAGCCTGCCTGCAGGCGATCGCGCAGCAGCCGCAAGCCATCGCGGAGATGAAACAGCGCTCCCTCGCCTTTGCCCGCGAACACCTCGACTACACCCAACTGGCGCGGCGCATTGCCGCGCCGGGCACGATCTAGAAGAAGCCCGCATGCGCCCCTACCAAATCTGCGCCCACTGCATCATGGACACGTCCGACCCTGGCATCGTGTTCGATGAGCGCGGGTGGTGCGACTACTGCAACAACTACAACGCCACCATCGCACCGCAATGGCACACGGATGAGCGTGGCGCCGCGAAGCTGGCCGCTCTCGCCGATACCATCCGCGCCGCCGGCAAGGGCAAGGACTTCGACTGCATCATCGGCCTGTCCGGCGGCCTGGACAGCTCCTACGCTGCCTACGTCGCCAAGGAGAAGATGGGCCTGCGGCCGCTGCTCTTCCACGTGGACGCCGGCTGGAACACCGATCAGGCGGTGGGCAACATCGAGAAGCTCGTCGATGGCCTGGGGCTGGACCTCTACACCGAGGTGGTCAACTGGGAGGCCGTCAAGCGCATGCAGGTGGCCTTTCTGCGCTCCGGCATCCCGGACCAGGACCTGGTGCAGGACGCCGCTTTCTTCTCCGGCCTGTACAAGTTCGCACGCCAGTACAAGATCAAGCACATCATCACCGGCTCGAACTTCTCGACCGAGTGCTGCCGCGAGCCCGAGGAATGGGGCGGCTACCTCGGCATCGACAAGCGGCTGTTCGGCGACATCTGGGCCCGCTGCGGGGACGGCCGGCCCAACGACGAGTTCCCGCTGGTGGACATCCTGGTCTACAAGGTCTGGTACCAGAAGGTGCTGGGCATGACCGTGCACCATCCGCTCAACCTCGTGCCCTATGTGAAGAAGGACGCCGAGGACGAGCTCGAGCAGCGCTATGGCTGGCAGCGCTTCCAGCACAAGCACCACGAGTCGCGCTTCACGCGCTTCTACGAGGACTATTGGCTGCCGCGCAAGTTCGGCTACCACAAGCGCCGCGCGCATTTCTCCAGCCTGATCATGACCGGGCAGATGACGCGCGAGGCCGCGCTGGAACGCATCGCCAAACCGGAGATGGACGAGCACTTCCTGAAGCAGGAGTTCGAGTACGTCGCCCACAAGCTGGACCTGACGGTGGATGAACTGCAGCAGATCTTCGACGCGCCCAACAAGACCTTCCGCGACTACAAGAACAAGCGCGACCTGATCGGCTTCGGCGCCAACGCGATGCGCAAGCTGGGTTTGGAGAAGAGGTTCTTCCGATGATCCGCATCGTCGACTACGGCGTCGGCAACATCCAGGCCTTCATGACGATGTTCAAGCGCCTGGGGCTGGAAGCGGCGCGGGCGCGTACCGCCGACGAACTGGCCGGCGCCAGCCGGCTGATCCTGCCTGGCGTCGGGGCCTTCGACACCGCGATGACGCTGCTGGAGAAGTCCGGCATGCGCCAGCGCCTGGATGACATGGTGCTGAACGAGCGGGTGCCGGTGCTGGGCATCTGCGTCGGCATGCAGATGCTGGCCAGCGGCAGCGACGAGGGCCGGCTGCCCGGCCTGAACTGGGTGCCCGGCCGCGTGCGCTCGTTCGCGGCCCAGCCGGCGTGCCGCGACCTGCCCATGCCGCACATGGGCTGGAACGACCTGCAGGTGCGCGCGGGGCACAAGCTGTTCAAGGACTTCGAACCCGAGCCGCGCTTCTACTTCCTGCACTCCTACTATTTCGACGCCGAGGACAAGGCCGACGTGGCCGCGACCGCGGAATACGGGCTCAACTTCGACTGCATCGTCTCGCGGGGGCACATCCACGGCGTGCAATGCCACCCCGAGAAGAGCCACCACTTCGGCGCCCAGCTGCTGAAGAACTTCGCGGAGCTCTGAGTCATGCTGCGTCCACGCATCATTCCCTGCCTGCTCGTCCACAAGGGTGGTCTGGTCAAGACGCAGGGCTTCGCCGCGCCCAAGTACGTCGGCGACCCCATCAACGCCGTCAAGATCTTCAACGAGAAGGAAGCCGACGAGTTGATGGTGCTCGACATCGACGCCGCGACGAGCAAGGCCGAGCCGAATTACTCGCTGATCGCCAAACTGGCCGCCGAATGCCGCATGCCGCTGTGCTATGGCGGCGGCGTCACCACGGCCGATCAGGCCTCGCGCATCATCGACCTGGGCGTCGAGAAGGTCTCGGTCAGCGCCGCAGCGGTGGCTGACCCGACGCTGATCACCCGAATGGCCGAAGCCATAGGCCGGCAAAGCGTGGTGGCCGTGCTGGACCTGCGCAAGAAGACCGGCCTGTTCAGCAAAGGCTACGAGCTCTGCACGCACAACGCGCGCACCGTGCACAAGCTGGACCCCGTCGCCTTTGCACAGCAACTGCAGCAGGCCGGCGTTGGCGAGATCGTCGTCAACTCGGTCGATCGTGACGGCAGCATGCAGGGCTACGATCTTGCGCTGGCCCGCCAGATGCGCGCTGCGGTGAAAGTGCCACTCACGGTGCTGGGCGGCGCCGGCTCGCTGGACGACATGCGTGCCCTGATCACCGAATGCGGCGTCGTCGGCGCCGCGGCCGGCAGCCTGTTCGTGTTCAAGGGCCCCTATCGCGCCGTGCTGATCAACTACCCCACGCAGACGCAGAAGGACGAGATGTGCCGCGCTGCGCTGGCGGCCCATCGCTCCCACTGAAGAATTCCATGTTCGACAACAAGACCCTGCTCATCACTGGAGGCACCGGCAGCTTTGGCAACGCCGTGCTGCGCCGCTTCCTCGACTCCGGCCTGCGCGAGATCCGCATCCTGAGCCGCGACGAGAAGAAGCAGGACGACATGCGCAAAAAGTACGCGCATCCCAAGCTCAAGTTCTACATCGGCGACGTGCGCGACCCACGCGCCGTGGCTGGCGCGATGCGCGGCGTGGACTACTGCTTCCACGCCGCAGCGCTCAAGCAGGTGCCGTCCTGCGAGTTCCATCCGATGGAGGCGGTGCGCACCAATGTGCTGGGCACCGAGAACGTGCTGGAAGCCGCCATCAATGCCGGCGTCAGCCGCGTGATCTGCCTGTCCACCGACAAGGCCGTCTACCCCATCAACGCGATGGGCATCTCCAAGGCCATGATGGAAAAGGTCATGGTCGCCGCGTCGCGAAACCTTGAAGGCACAGGTACCGTCATCTGCGGCACGCGCTACGGCAACGTGATGGCCTCGCGCGGCTCGGTGATCCCGCTGTTCATCGACCAGTGGCGCGCCGGCAAGGCGCTGACGCTGACCGACCCGGCCATGACGCGCTTCATGATGACGCTGGACGATGCGGTCGAGCTGGTGCTGTATGCCTTTGAGCATGGCCGCAACGGCGACATCTTCGTGCAGAAGGCGCCCGCCGCCACCATCCGCGTGCTGGCCCAGGCCGTGCTGGAGGTGCTGGGCACACCCGACCACCCCATCCGCGAGATCGGCACCCGCCACGGCGAAAAGCTCTACGAGGCGCTGCTGAGCCGCGAAGAGCGCGCCTGCGCCGAGGATCTGGGCGGCTACTACCGCGTCCCGCCGGACGGCCGTGATCTCAACTACACCAAGTTCGTCGAGCAGGGCGAGGCGCGCATCCAGGCCGCCGAGGACTACACCTCGCACAACACCGAGCGCCTGGACGTGGCCGGCATGAAGGCCTTGCTGATGAAGCTGGACTTCATGCGCCGCATCGCCGCAGGCGAGCCCAATGTCACCGCGGAGGACTGAGATGCGCATAGGCATCACGGGAGCCTCGGGCTTCGTGGGGCGCAATCTGCAGTGGCGGCTGCGGGAGGCGGGCCACACGGACGTGCAGCTGATCTCGCACCAGGCCAGCGACGCGGAGCTGATCCAGCAACTCACGGGGCTGGACTTCGTCTTCCATCTCGCTGGCGTGAACCGCCCCAAGGACCCAATCGAATTCGAGAACGGCAACGCCGGCTTCAGCCTGCGACTGGCGTCCATCCTGCGCAGCCTGCCCGGCAAGCGCCCGCCGGTGGCCTTCGCGTCATCGACGCAGGCGACGCTGGACAACGCCTACGGCCGCAGCAAGCGCGCCGCAGAGGACGCGCTGCTGGACTACCAGCGCCAATGCCGCGTGCCGGTCTACATCTTCCGGCTGACCAATGTGTTCGGCAAATGGTGCCGGCCCAACTACAACTCCGTCGTTGCGACCTTCTGCCACAACATCGCGCGCGACCTGCCTGTCAAGATCAACGACCCCGACGCCCCGCTGCGCCTGGTCTACATCGACGACGTGTTGACCAAGATGCTGGCGCTGCTGGGCCCCACGCCACCCGAGCCCGGCTTCGTCGACGTGGAGCCCGCCTACGACACCACGGTGGGCGAGCTGGCCGCCACGCTGCAGCGCTTCCGTGCCACGCGCGACAGCCTGATGACGGAGCGCGTGGGCACTGGCCTGACGCGCGCGCTCTACGCCACCTACGTCAGCTACCTGCCGCAGGAGGCCTTCGCCTACGCCGTGCCTCGCCATGTCGACCCGCGCGGCACTTTCGTCGAGATGCTGAAGACGCCCGACTGCGGCCAGTTCAGCTACTTCACGGCCGGCCCCGGCGTCACCCGCGGCGAGCACTACCACCACACCAAGACCGAAAAGTTCCTGGTCATCAAGGGCTCGGCCCGTTTCGAGTTCCGGCAGATCGACACCGGCGAGACGCACGAGCTGGTCACCCATGGCGGTGAAGCCCGCATCGTCGAGACCATCCCGGGCTGGACCCACAACATCACCAACATCGGCGACGACGAACTCATCGTCATGCTTTGGGCCAACGAGGTCTTCGACCGCGCCCGGCCCGACACGACCGCCATGAAGGTCAAGCCATGAGCCATAAGAAACTGAAGGTGCTGACCGTCGTCGGCACGCGGCCCGAGATCATCCGCTTGTCGCGGGTGATGGCGGCGCTGGATGAGCACTGCGATCACGTCCTGGTGCACACCGGCCAGAACTACGACTACGAACTCAACCAGGTCTTCTTCGACGACCTGGGGGTGCGCAAGCCGGCGCACTTCCTGAATGCCGCGCAGGGCGGCGCCGCGCAGACCATCGGCAACATCATCGCCGGCATCGACAAGGTGCTGGAGCAAGAGAAGCCCGAGGCCATGCTGGTGCTGGGCGACACCAACAGCTGCCTGGCCGTCATCGCGGCCAAGCGGCGCAAGATTCCCATCTTCCACATGGAAGCCGGCAACCGCTGCTTCGACATGCGCGTGCCCGAGGAGACCAACCGCCGCATCGTCGACCACACCGCCGACATCAACCTCACCTACAGCACCATCGCACGCGACTACCTGCTGCGCGAGGGCATGCCGCCCGACCAGGTCATCAAGACCGGCAGCCCGATGTTCGAGGTGCTGAACCACTACCGCGATGGCATCGCCGCGTCCGACGTGCTCACGCGGCTGGGCCTGGGCGAACAGGGCTACTTCGTCGTCAGCGCGCACCGCGAGGAGAACATCGAATCGCCGCGCACCTTCGGCAAGCTGGTGGCCATCCTGAACGGTGTCGCCGAGGACCACGGGCTGCCGGTCATCGTCTCCACGCATCCGCGCACGCAGAAGCGCATCGACGCCGAGGGCATCCGCTTCCACAGCGGCGTGCGCCTGCTCAAGCCGCTGGGCTTCCTGGACTATGTGCGCCTGCAGGCCTCGGCCAAGGCCGTGCTGTCGGACAGCGGCACCATCAACGAGGAGTCTTCCATCCTGAACTTCCCGGCGCTCAACCTGCGCGAGGCGCACGAGCGCCCCGAAGGCATGGAGGAAGGCGCCGTCATGATGACCGGGCTGTCGCTGGACCGCGTGCGCCAGGGCCTGCAGATCCTGCAGACCCAGCCCCGCGGCGAGCAACGCGGCCTGCGCCTGGTGGCCGACTACAGCATGCCCAACGTGTCGGAGAAGGTCGTGCGCATCATCCACAGCTACACCGACTACGTGAAGCGCGTCGTCTGGCGCGAGTACGACTGAGGATGCGGGTTCTGGTCGTCAGCCAGTACTTCTGGCCCGAGGTTTTCCGAGTCAACGAGATCGTCTCCGAGCTGAGCGCGCGTGGTCACCAGGTGACGGTGCTGACCGGTCGCCCCAACTATCCCGGCGGCCAGGTCTTCGACGAGTACGCCGCCAACCCACAGGCCTTTGCCGAGTACCACGGCGCCGAGGTCATCCGAGTGCCGCTGCGCCCGCGTGGACAGGGCGCACTGCGGCTGCTGCTGAACTACTGGAGCTTCGTGTTCTGGGGCTGCCTGCTGGGGCCATGGAAGCTGCGCGGCAGGCAATTCGACGCGATCTTCTGTTTCGAGACCTCGCCCATCACGTCCGCCCTGCCGGCCGTGCTGCTGCGCCGCCTGAAGCGTGCGCCGCTGCTGCTGTGGGTGCTGGACCTCTGGCCCGACACCCTGTCGGCGGTCGGCATGGTGCGCTCGACCTGGGGGCTGAACCTCGTGGGCCGGCTGGTGGGCTTCATCTACAAGCGCTGCGACCTGATCCTGGCCCAGTCACGCTCGTTCTTCGGGCCGATCGAGCGCTGGTCGAAGGCGCCACACAAAACGCGCTACTTCCCGCAGTGGGCAGAGGCCGTCTTTGATGACGAGCCGTCCGCTGTCGCCGCTGCACCTGAAATCGCGCCACACGCGCATGCCTTCAAGGTCATGTTCGCGGGCAACATCGGTGAAGCGCAGGACTTTCCGGCCATCCTCGACGCTGCCGAGACGCTGCGCAGCCGCGAGGACATCCACTGGCTGATCGTCGGTGACGGCCGGGCAGCGCCCGAGGTGCGCGAGCAGATTGCGGCCCGCGATCTCGGTCGCACGGTGTTCATGCTGGGCAGGCACCCGCTGGAGCGCATGCCGGCGTTCTTCAAGGGCGCGGATGCGCTGCTGGTCTCTCTCAAAGCCGAGCCCATCTTCGCGATGACGATTCCGGGCAAGGTGTCGGCCTACCTGTCAGCCGGCAAGCCGCTGCTGGCCATGCTGGACGGCGAGGGCGCCCGCGTCATCGAAGAGGCCGGTGCCGGCTTGACCTGCCCGGCCGGCAACGGCAGGGCCCTGGCTGACCAGGTCATTGCGCTCGCCGGCATGTCGGTGCAAGAGCGTGAAGCCATGGGACGCCGCGCACAGACCTACTGCCGCGAGCAATTCCACCGCGCCAGCCTGATCAGTCAACTCGAACGATGGCTGCAGGGGCCATGAGCCCCTCGCGCCCACTACTTCGCCGCGCGGTACTCCGTGTCCAACAAGGACGACAGCATGCTCTTCACGTCTGCGTCCGACAGGCCTGCGCCCTGATCGCGCAGCAGTTGGGCAAGCCAGGCCTGGACTCGAGCGCTTCGCGGACCATCGTCGAGCCGGGCAACCAGAAGGCGCCGAATGCTGGTCGGCATGGTCGAGTCTGAGTCGGCCAGCAATTCTTCATACAGCTTCTCGCCCGGCCGCAGGCCTACGTACACGAGCGGGATGTCAAGCAAGCTGTGACCCGACATGCGGATCAAGTCTCTGGCCAGATCCGCAATGCGCACCGGCTCCCCCATGTCGAGCACGAACACCTGCCCGGTCTGGCCCATCGCCGCCGCCTGCACCACCAGCCGCGCGGCCTCGGGGATGGTCATGAAGTAACGCGTGATGTCCGGGTGCGTCACCGTCACGGGCCCGCCCTTGGCGATCTGCTCCTTGAACTTGGGGATCACGCTGCCGCTGGAACCCAGCACGTTGCCGAATCGCACGGCCATGAAGCGCGTTGTGTGCCCCTGCGCGGCCATGTGGCTGATGACCAACTCCGCAGCCCGCTTGGTTGCCCCCATCACATTGGTCGGATTGACCGCCTTGTCCGTGCTGATCAGCACGAAGCGCTCGGCGCCGCATTCGGCGGCCGCCAGGCACGCGTGATACGTGCCCAGCACGTTGTTGCGCAGGCAGGCTGCCGCGTTGTCCACTTCCATCAGCGGCACGTGCTTGTACGCTGCCGCATGGAACACCACTTGGGGACGGTAGCGCGCAAACGTCGCGCGCAGATGCTCGAGGTCTTTGACGTCCCCGATCAGCCTCACCAAGGGCAGGTGCGGGAAATGCTCGCTCAGCTCCTGCTCGATCTGATAGAGCGCGAACTCGCTGAGCTCATACAGCACCAGCTGACGCGGACCGTAGCGGGCCACCTGCCGGCACAGCTCGCTGCCGATGCTGCCACCCGCGCCGGTGACCAGCACCACCTTGCCCCCCAGCGCGTCGGAGATGCCGGCCTCGTCCAGCCGCACGGGCTCCCGGCCCAGCAGGTCCTCGGGCTCGATGTCGCGCACCTCGTTGACGCGACGGCCGGCCAGCAGCTCGGCGCTGGTGGGCACGGTCAGCACCGGCAGACCGGTGCTGGCGGCAATGTCCAGTGCGCGGCGGCGCTGGGCCTGTGCCGCCGCGGGCAGCGCGACGATCACATGGGTGACGCCCTGCACCGCCGCGATCCGGGCCGCATCGTCAAGCGCACCCAGCACCGGCAGACCCGCCACGCGCCCACCCAGCTTGGCGGCGTCGTCGTCCAGGAAGCCCACCACGGTCCAGCCCTGCTGATGCTGGATGCCTGCCACCAGCAGCCGCCCGGCGTCACCCGCGCCGAGCACGAGCGCACGGCGGCGCTCCTGCGCGCTGCCGCTGATGCGGCTGCGCATCTGCTCGTACAGCATGCGATAGCCCATGCGCATCATGGCCAGCAGCATCAGCGTGAACAGCGGATGCAGCGCCAGCACCGCGCGCGGCACGGCGCGCAGGTGGGCCATCAGCACCAGCGTCGCGCCGATCAGCCCGGCCAGCAGGCAGGCCACGGCCAGGCGCTTGACCTCGTCGAAGCCCGAGAAACGCCACATGCCCCTGGGCACGCCCAGGGCCTTGAAGACGGCGGCATACAGCGCCACCAGGCCCAGCAGCACCCAGCCGTCGTAGCCGGGCCGGGCCGAGAACCAGCGCTCGAAGCCAAGGCGGAACAAATACGTCGCCTGCCAAGCGGCAGCGACGACCAGCGCGTCCAGCGCCAGACTCAGCAGCTCGCGGTGGGGCCGCAGGCGCGTCAGCAGGGTGTCGAGAAACTGCCAGTTCATGGGAGCCGGATTGTCAGCGGCCCAGCACGCGCAGCAGCGTGCGCGCGATGAGCCGCAGGTCAGAGCGCAGGCTGGCCCGGGCCGCATAGTCGGCCGACAGCCGCAGCTTGGCGGGCAGCACCACCTCGCGGTACTCGCGCTCGGGGTCACTGGCTGCCGCCAGCAACTCGGCCTCATGGCTGAACGCCAGCGAGGCCGGATCGGTGATGCCCGGGCGCACCGACAGCACCTGCTCGCGCAGGTCGGCGGGGTACAGCGCCACATAGCACGGCAGCTCGGGCCGCGGGCCCACCAGGCTCATCGCGCCACGCAGCACGTCCCACAGCTGCGGCAGTTCGTCGAGCTTGCTGGCGCGCAGGAAGCGGCCGCTGCGGGTGATGCGCGGGTCTTCTCCCACCGTGATCGCCGCACCCGGCTCGACGCGCATCGAGCGGAACTTGTGGATGGTGAAGGGCACGCCGTGGCGGCCCACGCGGGTCTGGCGAAACAGCACCGGGCCGGGCGAATCGAGCTTGACCCACAGCGCGACCAGCAGCAGCAGCGGCATGAGCAGCAGCAGGCCCAGCGCCGATGCCACGATGTCGAACAGCCGCTTGCTCAAGACAGCAGGCCGCGCACGGCCGCGATGACGCGCTCCACGTCCGCATCGCTCATGGCCGTGTACAGCGGGATGCTGACCGTGCGCTCGTAGGCCTTCTGCGAATGCGGGAACATCGCGGGCGTGAGGCCGTAGCGGTCGCGCCAGTAGGGGTGCAGGTGCAGCGGCACGTAATGCACCGAGCAGCCGATGCCGGCCGCGAACATGCCTTCGATGAAGGCATCGCGCGTCAGGCCAGCGTCGTCGGCCAGGCGCAGCACGTAGAGGTGCCAGCTGTGCACATCGCCCTCGGGCGCTTGGGGCGGCAGGATCAACGGCAGGTCGGCAAAGGCGGCGTGGTAGCGCCGCGCGATGGCCTCGCGGCGCGCCTGGAAGGCCGGCAGGCGCTTGAGCTGGTGCAGGCCCAGCGCGGCGGCAATGTCGGTGAGGTTGTACTTGAAGCCCGGCGCAACGATCTCGTAGTACCAGCTCGGCACCTTGGCCGTGAAGCGGTCGAAGGCATCGCGGCTCATGCCGTGCAGGCGCATCACGCGGGCGCGCTTGGCCAGCTCCGGATTGCGCGTGACCAGCATGCCGCCCTCACCGGTGGTCATGGTCTTGTTGGCATAGAAGCTGAACACCGTCGCATCGCTGCCCAGCGTGCCGATCAGCTCCTTCTCCAGCGTCGTCGGCAGCGCATGCGCCGCGTCCTCGACGACGCGCAGCCCGTGGCGCCGGGCGATGTCCAGGATGGCCAACATGTCCGCCGCGAGGCCCGCGTAGTGCACCGGCAGGATGGCGCGGGTGCGCGGTGTGATGGCGGCCTCGATGGCGGCGATGTCGATGTTCAGCGTCGCGGGGTCGATGTCCACCAGTTTCACGTCGGCGCCGAGGTAGCGCACCACCTCGGCAGTGGCGGTGAAGGTGTGGGTGGTCGTGATGACCTCGTCGCCAGGGCCGATGCCGATGGCCTCCAGGGCCAGGTGCAGGCCGGCCGTCGCGGAGTTGACGGCGATGCATTCGATCTGGGGGTCGCCCAGGAACTCGGCAAAGGCGGCCTCGAAGCGCTTGGCCTTGGGGCCGGTCGTGACCCAGCCGGACTTGAGCGTGTCGACCACCTCGGCGATCTCGTCGTCGCCGATTTCGGGCAGGGCAAAGGGAAGAAAGGGCTGGGCAGTAGTCATCGCGCGGGATTGTCCGGCATCAGGGTTTGTCGATCAGCACCAGACGGTGCGTGCGCAGCCAGGGGATGGTGTTGAGCCACGCATAGGCGGCCGGCAGCGCGCGTGCCAGCGGCGGCGCCAGCGTGACGCGGCGGGCCGTGAAGCGGCCCTGCGGGAACAGCGCCCGCACGCGCGCCAGCGGCACGCCACGCACGTCGGGGTTGCGCGGGTTGTTGACGGTGAAGTCGTACCAGACCACCGCACCACCCGGCTTGAGCCAGCGCCACATCGCATCGGCCACGCGCTGCTGCAGCGCGTCGTCGAGGATGGACGAGAACACGGTGGACTGCAGCACCAGGTCCTGGCTGGCCGGCGCCACGTCGGCCGCGGCGGCGTCGCCGGCCAGCAGGCGCACGGCCGCCGGCAGCACCGCGCGCGCGGCGGCCAGGCGCTCGGGCAGCAACTCGATGCCCGTCAGGTGCGCCGGCTGCAGGCCCAGGCGCAGCAGGTCCAGCAAGTTGCCACCCGCGCCGCAGCCCACCTCGGTGGCGCGCCAGTCAGCCGGCACGCCGGGGCGCTGCCTCAGCAGCCTGAGCAGCACGCGCTGGCGCTCCTGCCACATCTGCCAGACCTCGGGGCGCAGCAGGCTGTAGCGGTCCCCCGCCTCACGGCGCGCATAGCGCGCGGCGATCCGGTCGAGTTCGCTCACGACAGGGCCTGGATGAAACGCGCCGCCAGCACGGGGTAGGCATGGTGGGCCATCGCGAAGGCGCGGCCGCGCTGGCCCATCGCTGCGCGCTCGGCGGGCGACAGCGCGGCCAACTTCAGCAGTCCGTCGGCCACGGCCTGCGGGTCTTCGGGCGCGACGGTCAGGCCCGCGCCGGCCTCGGCGACAGGGTCGTTGCCAGCCTCGACGGAGTGCAGCACCGCGCGACCGGCCATCAGGTAGTCGATGAGCTTGTTGGGCGCGATGCCGAAACGGTAGATGGGCGTGCGCTGCCAGCCGATGTAGGCGATGTCGAACTGGCCTAGCAAGGTCGGGATCTGCGCCTTGGGGATGGGGGCGAAAAAGCGCAGCTTCGTCAGCCCCTCGGCCGCCGCACGCGCCTCCAGCCGCTCGGCCTCGTGGCCGCTGCCCACCAGCACGAAGCTCAGCGGCGCGTCCTTCAACCGGCCCGCGGCATCCAGCAGCACGTCCAGCGCATTGGGCAGGCCCATGGACCCCGCATAGCCGACGATCAGCCGCCCTGCCGCCCGCTCGGCCGCCAGGTGCGCGGCCAGCGCCTCACCCAGCGGCGCGCCATCGCCCTGCCACTCGTCGGGCGCAAAGCCGTTGGGCACGATGTGCAGCTTGGCGAGATCCAGGCCGCGCGAGGCCATGTGCGCGTGCACGCAGGGCAGCATGGAGACCACCACATCGGCGTCGCGGTAGGCGTCGGCCTCGGCCTTGCCGCACAGCAGCACGAACGGGTGGCGCGGCGACATGCCGGACAACTCGATCAGCGACAGCGGCCACAGATCATGCACCTCGTAGACCAACCTGGCCTTGGCGAGCTTGGCCAGCCTGCGCGCCACCCAAACGTCCAACGGATAGGTGCTGGACGCGATGACCACGTCGGGCCGCAGCTCGCGCGTCAGCCGCCAGGCGTCGGCGCGCAGCTGGCGCAGAAAACTCAGGATGTTGCGCAGCCGGCCCACGCCGTTGCCGGCGTAGTGCGGCGTGGGCAGCCAGCGGTAGCGGATGCCGTCGATGAACTCCTCGCGCGGCAGTGCGCTGATCTGCGGCTGCACGGCCCGCACATGCGAGTACGACGCTGCGACGATGGTGACCTCGTGCCCCGCCCTCACCCACTCGCGGGCGAGGTAGTAGGGGCGAAACTCCATGCCGTGCGCGGGCGAGCCGGCGTAGTGGTTGACCAGCAGGATGTTCATGCCGGCGTCAGCTCACGCAATCGGGCCAGGAAGCGCTGCACATGGGGCTCGAACAGGCCGTTCGCGGCCACCCAGTCGCGGTTGAGCGCTGCGAGTTTGGCCGCATCCAGCGTGGCCATGCGCGCGGGCAGGTCGTCCAGCGCGCCACCGCTCTCAGACACGATCAGGCCACGCGCGGAGTCGCCGATCAGCTCGCGGTTGGCCGGCAGGTCAGACAGCAGCGGCACGCAGCCATGCGCCATGGCCTCCAGCACCGAGACCGACACCGAGTCACTCTCCGGCAGGCTCAGGAACCAGGTCGAGCGCGCGTAGTGGCCGGCCTGGGCCTGCGCATCCAGCCGGCCGACGAAGCTGACGCGCCCCGCCAGCCCGCGGGCCGCCACGTCGGCCTGCAGCGCGGCGCGCAGCGAGCCGTCATTGGCCACCACCAGCTTGGCCTCGGGCTGCGCGGCGGCGATGCGCGCGAAGGCGTCGATGACGAGCTGCGGCCGGTAGATGGGCTCCAGCCCCCGGTTGGCGAAGCACAGCCAGGGCTGCTTCTTGGCGTTCTGCCTGGGCATGAGCTCCAGGCCGAAAGGGAAGGTCATCACCTCGCGCGCGCCCAGCTCGCGCATGCGCTCGGCCATGTGCAGCGAGTCCGATGTCGTCACGGCGCACTCACGCAGCGCCTTCTTCGTCAGCCAGCGCCAGGCGCCGCCGCGCTGCGGCGTGACGAGGATGTCGCTGCCCCAGGCGGAGCCGGCGATCTGCGCCCGCAGCCGCCAGCCCAAGCGCGCGGCCCAGGCGAGGCTGCCGTGTGAGGTCAGGTAGTGCGCATGCAGCCAATCGGCGTCCACCGCGGCCAGCCAGGCGCCCACCTTGGGCAGCTGCTTGATCAGCTCCACATTGCCGCCGCCGTGGTCGGGCGCGGTGTTCAGCGCCAGGCGCCGCGCATCGGGCAGCAGCTGCAGGAACTCCGGCAGGAAGCCGCGCGACGAGATCGCGTACAGCTGCACGCGAGGCTGCAGCGCGCGCGCCCACTTCAGCAGATGCGGGCTTTCGCCATCGCCGATGAGGACCAGCTTGAGGCCGCCGCTCAGCATGGCTGCGCCCATTGCTCGTAGGCCTCGCGCAGCTCCGGATGCCGGGCCAGCAGCGCTGCATCGCGCTCGCGCGTGTCGCCCACCTGGGCGGCCGGCCGGCCGGCCATGATGGCGAAGTCCGGCGCCGTGCCGCGCAGCTGCGAATAGGCGCACAGGATGGCGCCGCGGCCCAGGCTGGCGCCCGGCTCGATGAGGCTGTGCGGGCCTATGAAGCTGTAGGCACCCAGGCGTATCGGCGCCTTGCGGTAGCCCGGCCGCTCGCCGCCCAGGGCCGCAAAGCGGCGGCCGTTGACGCGCAGCGCGTCGTGGGTGCTGTGAGTCACGATGGAGCAGAAGTTGGTGATCTGCACGCCCTCCTCGATCACGAGGCCGGCGCTGGCGTCGATGAAGTTGAACTGGCCGATGAAGACATGGTCGGCCAGCTGCAGGCCATGCTCGCCCTCGATGCAGGTGCTGGGCGCGATGCGCGAATGCGGCGCGCCGGCCTCGCCGAACAGCATGCGAAATCCCATCAGGCGCACGAGGCGGCGCCGGCAGCGGTTGATGAAGGGGCGCATCATTCCCACGTCCACAGGGCCCAGAAAAAGTAACCAAAGTAGAGCAGCATCGCCGCCGACACGCCCCAGCCCGCGCCGGCCAGGCCGCCCAGCTGCAGCCCGATGGCCAGCCCTGCGACGAACAGCACCTGCCCGACCAGCGCCAGCTTCAGGCCCCAGGCCTGCGCGCCCCAGGCCATCAGCGCCACCGACAGCGGCGACGCGATGAAGTGCAGCGCGATGTAGGGCGCCAGCGACCGCGCCAGCTCCCCCGCACCGCGCCATTCGGCGCCAAAGGCAGTGGCGAACAGCCACGGCCCCAGCGCCAGCAGCGCCAGCATCAGTGGCAGCGCAATCGCGGCCAGCAGCAGCAGGTAGTGGCGCACCAACTTACGGGCCTGCTGCAGGCTGGCCGCCTGCGCGAGCCGCGGGTAGAGCGCCTGCGACAGCGAGCCGCCCACCAGGCTGGCCGGCGCCTTCAGATAGCGCAATGCCAGCGCCCAGGCACCCGCCTCGGAGGCGCCCAGCCAGGCGCTCAGCAGCGCGATGGCCAGCGTGTCCTGCAGCGCACCGGCAAAGGCATGCGGCGTGTTCAACAGCGGGAAGTCGCGATGCTGACGCGCCACGGCTCGCAGCGGCCGCGACGCCAGCAGACCGCGCCAGCCGCCGGCCGGCGCCGGCCGGGCCTGCAGCGCCGCGGCGGCGCCGGCCGCCAGCGTGGCGCCGCCCAGCAGGCCCCAGGGCCCGGTCTGCAGCAGGCCCAGGCCGACCTGCGCGACGGCACCACCGCCCCATTGCACGACGCGGCCCCAGGCCAGCACGGCGAACTCGCCGGCCCGCGCCGCCCACTGCGCCAGCGCCTGGCTGGCCGCCATCGCCAGCA